>DASYGC010000229.1:0-7151 GCA_036000225.1 Ktedonobacterales bacterium
CGAAGTGCGCCGCTACCGCGCGCGCCCACTGCTCCCGACTGAGCAGATCCGGTCCGGCAAGGTGAATCACGCCCCGCGTGCCACGCGGTACCAGAGCGAGTAATGCCGTGGCCAGATCGTCTGCCAGGGTAGGGGTATTGAACTGATCGTTCACTATTGCTACCCGATCCCCAGCCTGGAGCTTGCCCACGAGCCACCTGACGAAATTCGTGCGGCCGCCGGGAAGGTGCCCGTACACCAATGCCGTGCGCGCGATCAGCCAGGGTATCTGATCGCCGCACACCGCCTGGATGGCTTGTTCGCCCGCGAGCTTCGTGGCGCCGTAATAGTTGACCGGCCGCACCGGAGCATCCTCCAAATACGGGCCCGGGTGTGCGTCGTCACCGGGGAAGACGTAGTCCGTGGAGACATGGATGAGCCGCGCGCTGAGCCGCACGCACGCCTGTGCGAGGTGGCGCGGACCCGCGCCATTCGCGGCGAGCGCGACATCACGCTGGTCCTCGCAGGCATCCACATTGGTCATCGCCGCGGCGTTGATGACGGTCGTGGGGCGCGCGCGGTTAAGGGCCTCCACGACCGCGGCGGCATCCGCGATATCCAGTTGCGCCCAGACGACGCGCGAAGATGTCGCAGCCGGAATCGCGGGCGTCGCGCCGTGGGTGTAGGCATAGATCGTTCCGTCCATCCGCGGCAGCGCCTGTTCCACCAGCTTCGCGCCCAGCACGCCCCCCGCACCCATGATGGCGAGTGTGCTTCTCTGCTCCATTATGAGCGCACCGTGCTGGTTTCCGCCAGCGCCAGAGCGCCGCTCAGGAAGCTATCCTGGCGCGCCAGCACCGTGCTGAGCCACTGCCGATTCGCCTGGTACCAGGCAACCGTCGCGGGCAACCCCTCCGCACAGCGCACCCGCGCTTCCCAACCGAGCGTATCGCGGAGCTTGGTCGAGTCCACCGCGTGCCGGCGGACGTGGCCCAGGCGGTCGGGTACGAAACGAATCAGATCATGGGGTTTGCCCAGCACATCGAGGATCAGACGCGCATTCTCCAGGATGCTGCGTTCCTCGGCGGCGCCCACATTGAACACCTCGCCGAGCACCTTCTCGGCGGGTGCCGTGAGAATGGCTTCCAATGCGGCGCAATGATCGGAGGCGTGAATCCAATCGCGTGTGTTGGCCCCATTGCCGTAGACCGGCAGTTGCCGATCGTGCAGCGCGTTGACGATGAAGAGCGGCAACTGCTTTTCAGGATACTGGTACGGGCCGTAGTTGTTGGAGCAGCGGGTGACCACCACGGGCAGCCCATAGGTCGCCCAGTAGGAGTACGCCAGGCGGTCGGCACCCGCTTTGCTGGCGGCATATGGCGAGAGCGGCTTGAGCGCGTCGGTCTCCAGCGAGGGGCGGCTACTGCCATCCGGCGCCTCGGCGTTGCCGTAAACCTCGTCGGTGCTGATCTGCACGAAGCGTTCAATGCCTACCTCACGCGCGGCCTCCAACAGGGTATAGGTGCCTTCGACATCGGTACGCACAAACGCGCTGGGATCAACGATCGAGCGGTCCACATGGGTCTCGGCGGCGAAGTTCACCACCCAGTCGCAGCCACTCATGGCGGCCAGCACCGCCGCGCGGTCGCAGATGTCGCCCTGGATGAAGCGCAGCCGGGGATCGCCGGCGACTGGCGCGAGACTTTCGCGATTGCCGGCGTAGGTCAGCTTGTCGAGTACCACCACACGCCAATCTGGGTGGGCAGTGAGCACGCGCTGGACAAAATTGCTGCCAATGAACCCGGCGCCGCCGGTCACCAGCACGGTCTTACTCGTTCCCATGATGTGGTCGTTGTCCTTCCCGTCTGGACGATAATGTGAGAGATGCGCACAACGTCGCGTGGCCGGGCCACGGGCCTAACTCAACTGCAGACCTACCTTACTGTAGTCGCCCAACATCAGCTTGTGCGCACGTGGTTTATCCGACGAAGCATAGATGTCGGCGTGGCGTCCAATCAGGCTCGTCTCGATGCGGGTTGGGACATTGCGAATCCGGCTATGTTCGAGCACGATGCTGTACTCGATCTCACTGTTCTCGATCACGACATCATGATAGATGGATGAGAAAGGACCGACATACGCATTTTTGATGATGGCGCGCTCGCCAATGATCGCCGGCCCACGCACGACGCTGTTCGTGATCGTGGCGCCAGCCTGGATGGTGACATCCCCCTGGAGCACCGAGTCCGCGGATACGGTAGCACTGGGATCAATGGTCGCGGGCAGACCGGTCAACACCTGCTGGTTCGCCGCCAGAATGTCTTCCATCTTGCCGGTATCAATCCAATACCCCTTGAGGATATGTGGACGCACATCGTAACCCGCATCCACGAGCCACTGAATCGCGTCAGTAATCTCCAACTCGCCGCGTTTCGATGGCTTGATGCTTTCGGCCGCCTCAAAAATGTGGGCATCGAAACAGTAGACCCCAACGAGAGCCAGATTGCTGCGGGGCGCCACGGGCTTCTCGATGAGCCGTCGCACACGCAACTCCCCGCTGGTCCCGTCCGCGCGGGGATCGAGTTCGGCCACCCCAAACTCCTGGGGATGCTCGACTGGAGTGAGCAGGATCTGGCAGTGGTAGGCGCAATCAGCGGCGCCGAACGCTCGCACAATCGGATCGAGCGACTCGCCAATCAGATTGTCGCCCAGGTACATGATGAAGCGCGCATCACCCAGGAAGTCGCGCGCGGTCAGCACAGCGTGGGCCAGGCCAAGCGGCGCCTCCTGCTGGAGGTATTCGATGCGGATGTCACGTCCCCAGCGCGAGCCATCGCCGACCGCGGCGCGGATCTCGTCGTGGGTGTCGCCGACGACGATGCCAATCTCGCGGATGCCGCTGGCAGCCAGGGTTTCAATCGCGTAAAAGAGGACTGGCTTGTTGGCGAGTGGCAGCAACTGTTTCGCGCGCGTGTAGGTGAGTGGTCGCAGGCGAGTGCCCTTGCCGCCACTCAGAATCAGCCCCTTCATGTTCTCCCCCACTGCCCCACCCCCCAACGAAACGCGGTTCGTCGCCATCTGCCGCCACACGGCGAGGATAGCCACACGGCGATGATACGGAAGCCACCTGGGCTTCGGCGCTCTGCTACTTGATCGGCGGGTGACGCAGCCAGTCGTACCCAATTTCGGGATCATCGAAAGCGATGCGCTGCTCTTCGCCGGGATCATAGATGCGCGAGGTGACATAGAAGAGGTGCGCTGGCTCGCCGCCGATGGCGCGGCACCCATGTGCCACCTGGGCTGGTATCTTGAGCAGCGCTGGCGGCAGGTCGTCGCCCAGATAGAGTTCCTGCGTCACGCGGAAGGTGGCTGAGCCGGGCCGGCGGTCATGCAGCGCGATGAGCAGACGGCCAGCCGCAACATACCACCAATCGATCTGTGTCGGATGAATGTGCCACGCTTTGACCACGCCGGGATACATTTTTGAGTGGCTGAGCTGACCGAATCCCTCGCCAAACCATGGATCGGTCACGCGGATCAGTTCTTCAAAGTAGCCCCGCTCATCCGCGTTGCGGACGAGCGGGTGCAGCACGACACCCTCGATCGTGCCCAACTGCACCGGTGCGCGCGCTACGCTGGCGGAGTTGGCCACCGGGCTGGCCTTCGTCGTATCCATCATCCCTTACTTTCTCTGGTTCTCTGCTCTGGCGTACTGGGGTATTCGCGTTCACCGGTGCTCCGTTGCCCATTGGGATAGCCGTCCCGATTAGGGGCTGAATCTCAGCGCGCCACCGGGGAACTTCAGAACGCGTTCGCGTCGCCATTGTACATCAACGAGTGAGAATAGCACGAGTATCGGTACTTCATTTGACACGCGTGCTCGTCTCGTGTCTCGAATACGGTTACTGTATGTTAATTGCTCACCGGGTACTATTGGCAAGATGGGCGTTACAGTCCTCTGCATGTCTCGTTACCGAAATACAGAGGGCGGCGAAGAGGGCTCTCGCCCTGGTACCATCCACGTTCTCGCCTGGGTTCGTTCCCAACAGACATGGGGCCCTGGCAAACCTGGTTAAGTCGAACCAAATCAAGCGTTCCCTCCCTTCACCAAATCACAGATGGGAATGCGGGAAGACACACACGACGCATAAGAGGAAGGGCCTCATGGAAGCAAACGAGAACGTGCTGCAGCGCAACCGAATCATCGTCACGATGCCGGCCTATCATGCGGAACAAACCCTCGAGAAGACCTACCGCGACATTCCTGAGGGACTGGCGGACGAGGTGCTGGTGGTGGACGATGCCAGCAAAGATGCCACGGCCGAGGTGGCGCGCCAACTCGGTCTGAAGGTGTTTATTCATCCCGCGAACCGGGGCTATGGTGGCAATCAGAAAACGTGTTACGATGAAGCGCTGCGCGCCGGCGCCTCGGTGATCGTCCTGCTGCATCCCGACTATCAATACGATCCCAAGACGCTCACCGCGTTGGTCGAGCCGCTGGTGGCCGGTCGCGCCGATTTCACGTTTGGTTCGCGCTTTGCCAATGGCGCTGATCCGCGCAAGGGCGGCATGCCACTCTACCGCTACGTCGGCAATCAGCTTACCACCGCACTCGAGAACCTCGTGCTTGGCACACATTTTGCCGAGCTGCATAGCGGGTTGAAGGCGTACACCAGCGACTTTCTGCGCCACCTCGATTACCATTCGTACTCCGACGACTTCGTGTTCGACAGCCAGATGGTCATCGACGGGGTGCTCTCCGGAGCACGCATCGAAGAGGTGCCGATTCCGACGCGCTACACGATGGAGTCGTCCTCGATCAGCATTTCACGCTCGTTGCGCTATATTTGGCTGACGATGGTTGAGCTCCGCAAGATGAAGCGCAAGCATGCCCAGGCGCGGCGTGCCGCCAAGAAGGCGAGCCGGTGAGGATGATTCCGAGCAAAATCAGCACCGCACCTTCACCTGCCACGGCTGATGTTGGCCAGGCTGCCGCTGAAGGTGAGGCGAGGACACGCCTGCCCGTGGCTCTGCGGACGCTTCTGCGGAACCGAGAAATCCAACGGCTGGCGCAATTTCTCGTCGCGGGTGGATTCTCAGCCGTCATCACGCTTTCCGTGACTTCCGGGCTGAACGAATATGCCCACGTCGCCTTCTTGTGGGCGGCGGTAGCCGGCACCGAACTGGGCATCCTGGTGAATTTCGCGCTCAACGATGGCTTCGCCTTTCGCGACCTGGAGGGGCACCACCGCTCATTCCTGGTGCGTGTCGCGCGCTTTCATGTGACGGTGGGTATCGGGCAGTCGCTGATTTTGGGGGCCTCATTGATCCTGCACGATGCGGCGCACTGGCGACCCGTGTTTGCCCAGGCCGTGCCGATTGTGCTGGTGACCGGCTTCAATTTCTTGATGCACCGCTTCTGGACGTATCGGCAGGCACACTGAGCGCAACCGGCGACACCGCCAGCCGCTGTTGGCAGTATGCTTGCCATGGTCGCGCGCTGCTCGTGAGCACAAACCCAAATGGCACATGAATCTGGCACACGAGCGCTCGCGCGTTACACTTCACCGGTGCTCACGTCGTGCCGGGTATGAAGACGTCCGTGCCTTGAGTGTTCGTGACGATGGGGGCATCGGGCGTGAGTAACCAGTGGGGTGCGAGGGCATGAAGCTGCCGAGCCTAGTTCTGAGCGAACCGAAGTCAACAGCGAGCGAGCCGCCTGATACCACTGGCGCGCTCTGGAGTCGCTGGCCGTTCGCGATCTTTCTGGTGCTTTTCGCCGGTGCGATGGCGCTCTACACCGTAAGTCTGGGTCACACCGCCATCGCTCCCTGGGATGAGTCGGTGCACGCGGTGGTCGCCGAACATATTGCCCTGCACCCGCTACAACCAACCCTCTATGAAGTCGCGGCACTCACCCCACCGGTTACCACGAACTGGAGCTTGTTCCATATCTGGCTGCATATTCCACCCCTCGGCCTGTGGGCCTCGGCGCTGAGCATGCGACTACTGGGCGACACTCCCTTCGCGTTCCGCCTGCCAGGTGTTGTGTTCGTGGGCCTCGGCATGCTGGTGACCTACGTGCTGGGGCATCGCCTGTACGGTCCTCTGGCCGCCATCATTGGCGCTGCCTTTGTCGGGTTTGCGCCCTATCCGCTGCTGGTCGGCCAGGGTTATGTCTTCGGCGACATGACCGACGTTCCCTTGATGCTGTTTACGCCGCTGGCTGTGCTGGCTCTCGTCCAGGCGTACCGCACTGGGCGCTACCGCTGGCTGGTGATCGCGGGCGTCAGCCAGGGTCTCTGTTACCTGGCAAAGGGCGGGTTTGGTCTGGCTCCCGCGGGGGTGCTGCTGGCGCTGTATGTCTGTGAGCGACTCTTCCCTGATGAGCCGGGATGGCAGCGATTAGGATTGCGGGGACTCGGCGCTTTCGCTGGCTCCGCTATCTTGATCGCCGCACCGTTCAACATCTATACGCAGCGTGTCTTTCCAGCCGCCGCGAGCATTGAGGCGTCGAACTGGAAGACTGCCCTGTTCACCAATTACGAGGGCTGGGGGCGACCGCTTGACTATCACTTCACCACGTACTTGTATGCCATGTACGGTCCAGCGTTGGCACTCGTGCTGCTGAGCGCGGGCATCGTGGTGGCTGTGCACGCCCTGAGCCGGCGTTCGCGCGCCGACATCATTGCGATAGTCTGGATCGCGGCGCTCTACATCCCCCTGAGTCTTGCGGTGACCAAGGCGGTCCCGTTCACCTACGCCGCGGTGCCTGCCGTGGGACTGGTGTTCGGGCGCTTCGTGGCGCTGGGCCTCTCGTCGCGCGCGCTCCTCGCGCGAGCGGGTACACTGGGCCTGCTGCTGGGCGCTGTCGGGACGGCATGTCTCCTACGTTTGGGGCATTTCACGCGCTTTGAGACCCCATACCATGTGATCATGCCCGTGCAGTTTTTCCCTGAGCAATATGCGGACCGGGCCTCACTCTATGGCATAGAGTTCGCGGTGAGCGCCATGGCCGGCCTGCTCTGCGCCCTGGTGATCTGGGCCATCCGCTCACGCACCTCGCGAGATGCAACGCAGGCTGATTCCATGTGGCATGAACTACGCGAGAACGTCCGTGGACTTCTGACACGATCGCGCGATGTGCTGGCGGCGGCAAAGCCCGCGTCGCT
>DASYGC010000230.1:0-2732 GCA_036000225.1 Ktedonobacterales bacterium
CGGGCCTATCTGGATCACCGCACGGTGCAATACCAGTACAATGACGGCGATCATTACTACTTCATGGACACCGAAAGCTTCGAAACGGTGGAGTTGACTTCCGATCAGCTCGGCGCCGCGCGCGATTACCTGCTCGACGACATGAAGCTGGACATCGTCAGTTACAACGATGAGCCACTGAGCGTCGATATGCCTACGACGGTTGATCTCAAAGTTACGTATACTGAGCCAGGCTTCAAAGGCGATACCGCTACCGGTGGCACCAAGCCAGCCACGCTGGAAACCGGCCTGGTGGTTCAGGTGCCGCTGTTCGTCACGACCGGTGAAACCATCCGCGTCAAGACCGAGGCGGGGACCTACGTGGAGCGTGTAGGTTGACAGCGCCGCTTCCCATCCGGCGGCGCACGCGGATTGGGCGAGTGGAAGGGGATACGATGGCACGCGAGCGTGGGAGCGAACCGAGGCGTACACCAGCGCCTGAGGCCACCACTGGACTGACCATGGACGAATTGGCCGAGGTCATCGCGCTGATGCGCACTCATGACATCGAGGAGATTCGCATCGAGCGCGAGGCCGATGCCATGAAGCTGCATCTGCGCCGGCCCGCGTCAGTTGCCGCCGACCTGTCAGCCATGGAGATGGAAGTGCTCCAGACCGAGGAGTTGCCACCGCTCGAAGTGCTTGCGAGTGACCAACCGTCAATCGTGACCGCGCAGGTCGTCGGACGATTCAACGTCGGCGCCAAGTCTGGGGGCCGGCCATTGGTCAAGGTCGGCGACACGGTCAAGCAGGGCCAGACGCTCGGGACGATCGAGACCTTGCGCCTCTTCTATGAAGTGGAGGCGCCGATCGACGGCACGATCGCCGCGATCAAAGTGGCTGAGGGCGAAGCGGTCGAGTATGGTCAGCAACTGATGACCATCGAACCCGGCGAACCGGGAGAATCTGGCGAACCCGCGGCATCGTAGGCACGCGGGTCACCCGCGCGGTACGCGTGGCCCGCGCGCGAGAACCCGGCGAGGAGGTAGACGGCATGCGGATTGTCGCGGTGAGCGAACTGACACGCTATCTCAAGGATCTGCTCGCCGAGGACCCCTATGTGAACGATGTCTGGGTGCGCGGCGAGTTGAGTGGCTACAGCCAGCCCCCCTCCGGCCATCGTTACTTCTCGTTGAAGGATGAGACAGCGCAACTGCGTTGTGTTATGTGGCGTAGCGCGGCGGAGAACGCGCCGCCGCTGCGTAACGGCATGGCCGTCGTCGCGCACGGGCGCATGGACCTCTATCCGGCACGTGGGGATCTGCAATTCTATGTCGATGCCATCGAGGACGCCGGCATTGGCCTGCTGCATCTGCGCTTCGAGGAACTCAAGGGACGCTTGCAAGCTGAAGGGTTGTTTGATGAGGAGCGCAAACGCCCGATTCCCGCGCGACCGGCCGTAGTGGGCCTGGTGACTTCGCTCTCCGGTGCCGCGTTGCGCGATATGCTCCGCGTATTGCGCGTGCGCTGTCCGCTCGCCAGTGTGTTGCTCGCTCCGACACTGGTGCAGGGCGACGAGGCCGCTGAGCGGATCGCGACCGCCATCCACCTGCTCAATGCGCATGGGCAGGCGGAAGTGATTGTCCTCGCGCGCGGCGGCGGTTCGCTCGAGGATCTCTGGGCCTTCAACGAGGAACCCGTGGCGCGCGCGATTGCGCGCTCCCATCTGCCCGTCATCACCGGTGTCGGCCACGAAACCGACTTTACCATCGCGGACTTTGTCGCCGACTATCGGGCTTCCACCCCCACCGCGGCGGCAACCGCCTGCGTTCCCGACATCGCCGACTGGCGGCGTGGCCTCGACGAGGCGCGCGCGCAACTGACCTTGCTCGCGCATGCCCACCTCTCGCGGGCGGGTGACCGGCTGGCCAGCCAGCAGCGGAACCTGACCCATGCCAGCCCCGCCGCCCAGATTGCCACCGGGCGCCGGCAGGTCGGTGAAGCCACGCGTAGCCTGGTTGCCCGCATCGAGCACCTGCTCCAACTGCGGCGCGCGCAACTGCGCGGCACGGCGCTGCAGCTCCATTCGCTCAGCCCGCTGCTCACCGTAGGCCGCGGCTATGCCATCGTGCGGCGCGAGCCCGATGGCGCGATCGTGACGAGCGTCACGCAGGTGAGCGTGGGACAGGGACTCACGGTGCGCGTGGCGGATGGCAGCTTTGCGGCGACGGCTGGGCAGCGGCTGAACACGGCGCCCGATGTGGCGCGGGGGCAGCCGGCTCCCGCCCGTACGGTTGGCGGCGCGCAGGCGCCCGCGGCGCGACCGGTCGCCGCTCAGGTGCTTTCACCCACGGATGCTGATGTGATCGGGACAGGCGAAAGAGGTGGTCTTGATGGCGAGCGATGAAGCGGCCCACCAGGCGGTGCGCTTGAACGGCAGTGGCACCCGGCGCGCCGGGTCCGCCACGGCTGGCAAGAAGACGGGTGCGCACACCGGCTCGGAAGAGGTGAGCTTCGACGAGACGCTCAGCCAGCTCGATGAGACCGTTGCCGCGCTGGAGAGCGGCCAGTTGAAGCTCGATGAAGCGTTGGCCCTGTTCGAGCACGGCATGCGGCTCGCTCAGCTGTGCCAGCACGTGCTCGACCACGCCGAACTGCGAGTACGGCAATTGGTTGTCACCGACGCTGAGGCGAGCGAGCTGACATTTGAGACGCTGGAGATCGATGTCGAATAATCGCAGCCTGGTGAGCCA
>DASYGC010000231.1:0-2347 GCA_036000225.1 Ktedonobacterales bacterium
CATCAAACGCCGGCACTTCAACGTTGGGAAGCTGGTCCGCCTCCTGTAGGCTGGCCACCGCCTTGGCCACAATGTCGCGTAAGGTATCTCGAAGCATAGTAATCGTCTCCTCGGCATGGGATGAGCAGGTCAATCAGGCGAGCGCGCCGCCGCATCACCGCCCACTTGCGGGCACGAGACCTCAAAGCGGTGCCGGCCTGGTGCGTGAAGATGGGACTGGCGCGTTGAGGGGCGGCGCGACGCGTGTGCCCTCAGCGCGCGCCGCTACGGGAGCGGCCGCGGCTGGCGGCGGCCGCCGCTCCCGCATAGAGGCTGAGGATTTCTTCGAGCACGGCCAGTTGGTCGAAGGAATCGTCGGTAGCGACCATGACCGCACGCTTGGTACGCTTGTCCTGAAACGCCAGCGAAGGCGGCCGCCTGAACTCGCGCCGGGAGGTCCCCGGGGCCCCCAGGCCGGCGCCGAAGCGGTTCACCATCGTCGGTACGATCGGGCCCGGGCGCACGGAGCCTGGCGCTGGCGGCAGCTTGACCCCTTTGAGTGTCACGTAGGCGACTGAGGCCATCGGCACCCGCGTGATGCGACGCGGCGTCGCTTTGATGTAATCGGACGGTGTCATGACCAGCAGATACTGGTCTGCCCGTGCCAGGCGCAACAGATCCGCCAGCAGCAGACCCAGCCCACCGAAGGCGACGATGCCCAGAATCAGCAGCAGGATGATGGTAAACACCATCAGTCCCGCGCCCCCCCGCACGAAGTTGCTGGGCACCGTCGCCTGGAAGGCCGGCACAAACACCAGGAAGCCAAACGCCGCGGTCAAGGCCCAGCCAAGCGCCGCGCGCTTGACGACATCGCGGCGCAGCGGCCACACAAACCACTCTTGTGGGTGCGCGGGCGAGCGCGCGATATCCAGTAGGCGTTGCGCCTCGTCAGGCGCGGTGGCGTCGGAAGGCTCCATCTTGCTGGCTCCTGTTCAGCGGATTGCCAGCGGTTGAACCCGCGCGTAGAGGCGTTCCGCCACGAAGTCCGCCTCCGCGGAGGGCACCGTCCGCGGAGACCTGGTGTGACTGCCAGGAATTATAGCACAGGCCAGGGATTGATATGGGATGGCGCAAGGTGGCGCTGACTGTTTAGCTGGCGGCTCAAAGGATGCGGCGCAAGAAACTCTTGGTGCGCTCCTCGCGCGGGTTGGAGAAGATCTCATCGGGCTTGCCCTGCTCGACGATCACCCCGCCGTCCATGAAGACGGCGCGGTCAGCCACATCGCGAGCAAAGCCCATCTCATGCGTGACGACAACCATCGTCATGCCCTCCTGGGCGAGCTGGCGCATGACGGCGAGCACCTCGCCCACCAGTTCAGGATCGAGCGCCGAGGTCGCTTCGTCGAAAAGCATCAGCTTGGGCTCCATCGCCAGCGCGCGCGCAATCGCCACGCGCTGCTGCTGGCCACCCGAAAGGCGGTTGGGATAGGCGTCAGCTTTCTCAGACAGGCCCACCTTCTCCAGCAGCGCGCGTGCCCGAGGCTCGACCTCCGCTTTCTCCAGATGCCTGACCTGGACCGGAGCTTCCATGATATTTTCCAGCGCGGTCAGGTGGGGAAAGAGGTTGAAACGCTGAAATACCATGCCAATCTCGGCACGCGTGCGGGCGATGTTGGCCTCACTATCTTCCTGGATTTTGCCGTCGGGCAACTCGCGATAGCCGATCATCTCACCGTCAATAAAGATGCGACCCGAATTGATCTTCTCCAGATGGTTGATGCAGCGCAAGAACGTCGTCTTCCCCGAGCCACTGGCACCGATCAGCACCACCACCTCGCCGCGGCGCACCTGAAGACTGATGCCTTTGAGCACCTCGTTGTGACGGAAGGCTTTGTGGACATCGCGCGCATCCACCATCGGGCGCCCAGTGGGAGCACCCGGCGGCACGCCCAACTGGCGCGTCTGATAGGGATCGTTGGGGTTGAACGGCTGTCCCATCGTAATGCCTCCTCACCAGCTAGCGGCGATCGCTGGGAATTGCCACGGCGCCCGCTGGAATCCCGGGCGCCGCCGGGCGCCGGCCGAAGCCAATCAGGCGCTGCCAGTACGAGCCGCGGTCGGTCGGTCCACTATCATAGACCGAGACATTGAGCCGGCGCTCGATCAGCGATTGGATGGCGGTCCAGACGACGGTCAAAATGAGATACCAGAAGGCCGCCACCGTATACAATTCTAGTTGCCTGAAGATTGGGGCGGCAATGTTGGTGGCTACGCCGAAGAGCTCGCCAACCGAGATGGCAAAGGCCAGCGATGTGTTCTTCAGCATGCTATTGAATTCGTTGCCCAGCGGAGGAATGATGACGCGCGC
>DASYGC010000232.1:0-2233 GCA_036000225.1 Ktedonobacterales bacterium
CGACAACTTCGCCTGTGCGAAAATCGAGCCGCTGCTCGAATCGTTCTACGACGGCGCGCTCGACCCCGATTGCGCACGCCTGGTGTCCGGGTATCTTGCTGGCTGCGCCGCGTGTGCTGCCAGAGTGCGCCAGTACGCCGAGCTCGACCAGTTGGTGCGTGTGTCGCCCATGCCGACGCCGGGCCCCGCATTGCGCCAGCGCGTCTACGGCGCGATCGCGGCTGCTCAGGCGAGCGGCGCACCGGTTGCGGTCGCGCCACCGCCCGCCGGTCCAGATCGCGCGCAGCGCCAGGCCGTCACACAGCCACCGCGTGACTTCGCGCCTACGGGCGTGCCAGCGCCACATCCGCGGCGGACGCGTGGCTGGCTGGGCGGTCTGGCCATCGCCGCGGTCGCGCTGGCGCTGGTAGTGGTCTTCGTCTCGCTCGGGCGCGGCCAAGCGGGGCCTGTCCACCCTGGAGCGACGGCCACGGCCACCAACCCTACCACCGCATCCGCGACAGCGGTTCCCGGTGCGACCTTGCCGGCCTTCTCCGATTGGCGGGCAGCCTACCTCGACGATTTCGGCAACTTGCACGTCGTCAGCCTCGACGGCAAGACCGATCTCCCCCTCTCCGGTGTCAGCGCCCTCGCGCAACACAACAATGGAGTGTCGATGTCCAACAACCAGGTCTATCATTTCGGTGTGTCCCCCGATGGGCATGTGCTCGCTTTTCTGAGTGGGGTCAAGGAAGGCACACTCGAACTGCTCACCTTCACGCCGTCTCAGGGCGCCCAGGCCACGCTCACAAACGTCGCTATCACCACCAGTAGCTTCTTGTGGTCGCCCGACGGCGCCTGGCTGGCAGCAGGTGGCACGTTCAACCACATGCCGGGCCTCTATCGCATCAACTCGCGGACGGCAACACCGACCTTGGTACCCGGTACTCAGGCTGGCGGACCCGATGGCTACGACACCAGCCAATCGGTAACTGGCTGGATCGATGCCACCCATCTTCTCATATATACCCCACCTGGCGGGCCGCATCCGCTCGTATCCATTAATGTATTGACCGGTGAGGAGCTGCCTATCGCCATTCCAGTGAACTGGTTTCCGACGCTTATCGTGCACAACACTGATCCGTATGCCCTCATCGTGCCCGATAAATTACAGTGCTGCCCTCCCGCCACCGGGTCCGCGCTGCTGGACCTCAAGACGGATCAGGTCACCCAGTTGCCCAACATTGCCCACGCGCTCGGTGAGATCCTGATCCCCGCGGTGGCGAACCCGGCTTCGAGCACGCCCATCCTGGCGTCCGCTCCTGGCGTGCTCGAAGATGCGCGCGCGCAGCTCTATCTGGCGGACCTGCTCGCCGACAGCGCGACGCCTATCGCCACGGGTGTCGTGCCGCTGGGCTGGACGCCCGACGGGAAGACCTTGCTCGTAGCGCAGACAGCCTCAGCCAATGGCGGGCTGCCCGGCCACGCGGCCTACGCGCTCACGCCTCCGGCGGCGGGTGCAACGCCGCTCGTCATCGCGCAAAAACTGCAGACGTTTATTGGCTTTGTGCGCACGGCCTGAACGTGCGGGAGAGATGTACCACGCGGAGCCTGGCTGGGCCAAACCGTGAGCGGAAAGGACGACATGATGCACACGACACGGAATCTGGATGGAAAGTGCGGTCGAGTGATGGCAGGGGAGGTGGGGATACTCGTGCTGCTTGCGCTGTGTGCGCTGCTCGCCGGTTGCGGCGCACCTGCTATTGTCGAGCACGGTTCCATCACGACGCTCATGCCGACCGCAACGCGCGCCTTACCCTCACCAACGGTGGCCAGCACGGCCACCACGGTTGGCGCAACGCCTACGTCCGCCCCCGCCTGGATCGTTTATACCGATCCAACGATCGGTTTTAGTGTCCAGATGCCTGGCGGTTGGCGCTTTGATACCACCGATGCGGGCGGTCACCTCGACCAATGGGAAGCGTACGACCCTGGACCCAATTACCTGGTCATAGATGTCGAAGTGTGGACCTCTCCTGATTCAGCGACCGTTCAAGCGTTCTGCGCCGCCAGGCCAAATACGACGGTTGCGGGTGCGCCGGCGCTGATCGCCGACCGCGCGATTGACCCAACCTACGCGGTCAACACGCAGTCGAGTCTGGAGCGCGATTTTGTGATCCGAGGAACTTACTACACGATCATGCTGACATCCAACCTGAAGCTGCCTGTCGCACAGCAACAGTTGGCCGGCTTC
>DASYGC010000233.1:0-14210 GCA_036000225.1 Ktedonobacterales bacterium
TGTGCCAGCAGTTGTTCGTGGGTGTCCAGCCAGGTCCGCGCTTGTTGCGCGCCCGCGACGGTATCGCCGCTGGACCCATAGCTCGACACGACGAGGAAGACGCGCGCATGCTGGGCAGCGTAGCGCGCAATCGTGCCAGGATCGATCGGAATCGCGCGGTGGTGCGCCCAGATCCAGTTGCCGGGAGCATCAGCGGTCAGGGTGGCGGGACCAGGATAGGCCTGGAAGTAGTATTGCAATGGGGCCGAACAGCCAAGACTGAGGACGCAGATCACCCCATCGCCCACCTGATAGTGCCGCTCCACCCACTGCGATGAGGAGCGCCAGTCGGTCAACTGGGCGGTGGGGTAGTAGGCGACGGCCTTCGGGAGCGCTACAACGACCAGCAAAAGGCCCAGCGCGAGGCGCAGCGGCGTCCAGCGCAGGGCCGCCACCGCGATCCCCGCCAGCAGGCATAGCGGCGGGACCACGACCACCAGATAGCGCCACCAGAAGAGATGCAGGTTCAGCGCCGGCTGCGTGAGGCCAAAGCTGAGGATAAGTGGCACGCACAGCCAGCAGAGCAGCGCGAGCACGCCCGGACGCACCCGCTCAAACGCGGCAAGACGGCTCCCCCGCGGCTGGACGGTGGGATTGCCAGGCGCGACTCCGCGCGCGATTCCGGACAGCCGTGGCAGCGCGACCAGCGCGATCCCAGCCAGACAGACCACGACCAGCACGGCCACCAGTAGCAGCGTATCGCTGGTACCGAGCAGCAGGATGTTCCCGATGGCACTCAGGCTCGCGGGTGGCACAAACTGATTGGATTGGCCGTGCAGGTGCACATCAATGAGCAGTGGTACGACGGCGGCGCCACTGGCGGCAAGGGTCACGACGAGGGCGCGCAGCCCCTGGCGCGCGTGGGGACGCCAGGGACCCGGTACAACGAGGTAGACCCCATAGGCCGCCAGCTGCGACGCCAGCACCAGGGCGCTAAAGGGCTGGGCGTACAGCGCCAGTGTCATCGCCACGCCAAAGAGGAGCCACCACCAGCGCTGCCGCGGCAGGCCAGCGAGAATGGCGAACAGGGCATACCAGGCCAGGCAGAGCAGCAGGAGTTGCAGGCTGTAGCTGCGCGCCTTCTGCGCATGGAAGAGCTGCAGCGGGTTGAGCAGGTAGAGCGTGGTAGCCAGCAGCGCGGCCGTGCGGCTCCAGCAGCGGCGTCCCAGCAGATAGAGCACGGTCGCGGCGGCGGCCGCGAACAGGATCGAGGGCAAACGCAAGATGAGTTCGGTGGGCGCCCAGCCCAATACTCCGGTGACCTGGACCCAGAGATGCAAGAGCACGTAGTAGAGCGTCATGTGGTCTTCTGGCCCCCACAGATATCCCCACGTGATACCCCAGGGCCGCAAGGCCAGCTCAGCTGACATCGCCTCGTCGAGATACAGACTGGTATCAGCCAGGTGGTAGAGGTCCAGGCCGATGGCGCCCGCGACGATGAACGCGACGAGCGCCAGATCGCTAGCCGCCTGGGCAGTGAGCCGGCGCGGGCGCACCTGATTCAGCCAGCCCCAGGTCCAGCGCCCATGACGCCAGCGGCCGCTGGCGACACCGCCAGCGGCCGTCGGTGGCACGAGCGTCTGGCGAGAGCGACTAGCCACCCAGGTAGGCGCGGCGCACGAGGTCGTTGGTGAGCAGATTCTTGGCGGTGTCGGTGAGCACGATGCGCCCCTGCTGCAGCACATAGCCGCGGTCGGCGACGTTGAGTGCCATAAAGGCGTTCTGCTCGACGAGGAAGACCGTCACGCCCTGCTTGCGAATCTCTTGAACGGTGTCGAACACCGTCTGCACCAGAATCGGCGAGAGGCCCATTGATGGCTCATCCATGCAGATCAGCCGTGGCCGCGCCATCAACGCGCGCCCCATCGCCAGCATTTGCTGCTCGCCACCCGACATCGTGCCGGCGATCTGCTTTTCGCGTTCCTTGAGGCGGGGGAACAGCGCGAAGACGCGGTCGAGGTCGCCCAGGATCGCGGCGCGGTCGTTGTTCATGTAGCTGCCCATCTCAAGGTTCTCGTACACCGACATGCGCCCAAAGATGCGCCGCCCCTCGGGCACGAGGGAGAGACCCCGCTTGATGATGCCGTCGGTGGGCAGATCGCTGATGCGCTCTGCTTCGAACTGCACGAAGCCATTGCGGGGTTTGACCAGACCAAAGATGGTCTTCATGGTCGTCGTCTTGCCGGCGGCGTTGGCGCCGAGCAGACAGACGATTTCGCCTTGATTGACCGTCAGCGTGACCTGATGCAGCACCTGACTGGGGCCATAAAACGCATCGACATCCTGGAGAGTGAGCATACCGCTTACACCGTCGCCTTTCGCCCGAGATAGGCCTCGATGACCAACGGATTTTGCTGGATATCCGCGGGCACGCCTTCGGCAATTTTCTTGCCGTAATCGAGCACGGCGATCTGATCGGAGATGCCCATGGTCACCTGCAGCTTATGTTCGATGAGCAGGATGGTCAGCCCAAACTCGGTACGCAGACGCTGGATGTAGCCAATGGCCTCGGCGGTCTCGGCATCGTTCATGCCAGCCGTCGGCTCGTCCAGCAGCAGCAAGCGCGGTTTGGCGCCGAGCGCGCGGGCGATCTCGACGCGGCGCCGGTCAGCATAGGAGAGGCTGGAGGCGTATTCATTCTGCAGCGCCACCAGCGATGGCCCGAAGAAGCCGAGCAGTTCGATGGCGCGCTCGTGCGCGCCACGCTCCGCGCGGGTATAGTTCGGCAGCCGCAGCAGAATCGAAGGCAGATTGCCAGGGAGCGAGATATGTTGCCCCACCAGCACATTCTCGAGCACCGTCATATTGCCGAAGAGGCGAATATTCTGGAATGTGCGCGCCACCCCGGCGCGCAGCACGCGATCAGGGGTGAGTCCGGCGACCGAGCGTCCATCGAGCAGGATCTGGCCGGAGGTGGGCTTGTAAATGCCCGTAATGGCGTTGAAGACGGTCGTCTTGCCCGCGCCATTGGGACCGATAATGCTGTAGATCTGCCCGCGCAGGACGTCGAAGTCTACGCCATCGACCGCGGCGAGTCCGCCAAAACGCATGGTCAGGCCGGCCACGCGCAGCAGCACATCAGCTTCTGCCATCATCGGCCTCCCTGATCGTCGGTACCTGGCCCGGCGTAGGCGGTCGCATCCTCTGAACCCGCGCCACCGATGGCGACACCAGCCTCTTCACGTTCGAGCAGCCCAACGGCCGAGGCCGACTCAGGCGAGGCGCCGATGCCCGCCAACTCGCGCTTACGCCGCCGATCAGGAATCAAGCCCTGAGGACGAATCAGGACCATCGCGACCAGCAGCAGACCATAAATCAAGAACTTGGAGGTACCGAAGTCGAAGTTGGCCAGGAAGTGCAACGGAGAGCTGGCAGGCGTCACGAGAGCGCTGCCGCCGACTACGGTGTTGATCTGGCCGAGCAGATAGACATCAATGAAGCGCAGAATGACGGCGCCCAGGATTACGCCGGCGATGCTCCCCAGGCCGCCCAACACGATCATGACCAGCACGGTGATCGAGACGTTGAAGCTAAAGAGATCGGGCTCGGCGTTCTGGAGCAGACCAGCATTCAAGACACCGCCGATGCCGCCGATGGTGGCACCCAGCCCGAAGGCGAGCAGCTTGGTTTGTACCAGGTTAACTCCCGAGGTGGCCGCAGCGGTTTCGTCCTCGCGAATGGCCACCCAGGCACGCCCCAGACTCGAATCGCGCAGCGCGATCGAGGCCAGCACGACAATCACCACAAACGCGAGCACCAGGTAATAGTACGGCGTGCGATCGACCGGATCGGTGAAGGAAATCAAGCCGAACGGCGTGTTGATCGGCGAAGGCCCCTTGGCGCTGATGCCCGTGTTTCCCTGGAAAAATGAGATGCGCTTGAACACATCGGGGACGATTTCACCGAAACCCAGGGTGACGATGGCCAGGTAGTCGCCACGCAAGCGCAACGTTGGCGCGCCGAGCAACACCCCGAAGATACCAGCCACGATGGCGCCCACAATGATCAGCGGCCAGAATGAAAAAGTCGGCGTGAGGACCAGTCGGCCATCAGCCAACTGGATCGCGCCGAAGGTCCCTGCCGCCAGCGTGTAGGTGCCGATCGCGAAGAAGGCGACATACCCGAGGTCCAGCAGGCCCGCGTAGCCCACCACCATATTCAGGCCCACGGCCAGCACCACGTAAATGCCAATGGCGCAGCCATCCAGGATCAATTCCCCTGTGGCGAGGCCTGAGATCGGGTAGACAATGACCAACACCAGGATCAGGAGACCGAGGCGCCAGCCCGACAGATACCAGCCAAGAGGGCGCCCGGCGATCATGGTCGTATCCAGCAGGGTGTGCACGGTTGCCATCGGCGACCGATGTGGCGGAGCTTCCGTCTGCGTAGCCATATCCGCTCCCTCTTAGACCTTATCCGGTACTTGTGCGCCCAGCAACCCAGACGGCCTGAACACCAGAATCAGCACGAGGATCGAAAAGATGACCACTTCCGACCAGCCGATGCCATTGGGGATGTAGGCAATCGAAAGCGCCTCGACAATACCGATCACAAACCCCCCCAGCACCGCGCCGTTGATATTGCCGATGCCACCGAGCACGGCGGCGGTAAAGGCGATCAGGCCGAGCTGGAACCCGATCAAGAATTGCACCTGTCCGGCATTGAGATTATAAACCACGGCACCGGCGCCCGCGAGCGCGCCGCCGATGAGGAAGGTCAGCGCGATGGTCCGGTCGATGCTCACCCCCATCAGCGCCGCCGCCTCAGGATCCTGCGCGGTGGCACGCATCGCCCGGCCCAGCCGGGTGACGCGGATGAAGCGGTCAAGTCCGTACATCAGGCCGAGCGCCAGCGCGATGATGAAGATATCCACCGCGTTGATCTGCACACCGCCCAGGCTGAATCCACCGCCCAGCAGGCTGGGGAATGCGACGAACTCGCTGCCGCGCCACAGCTGGGCGACATTCTCCAGAATGAAGGAAACGCCAATCGCGGCGATCAACGGCGCCAGGCGTGGCGCGCGACGCAGCGGGCGGTAGGCCAGGCGCTCGATCGTGACGTTGAGCACCCCGCACACCAGCATCCCAACGACGACCAGCAGGATGAGCACACCGACCAGCGCGAAGCCGGTGACCGGCCCATTGAGCCCCATGGCCTGGACGAGGACGAGGGTGACGATGGTGCCCCACATAAAGACATCGCCATGGGCGAAATTGATCAGCTCGATGATGCCATAGACCAGCGTATATCCCAGAGCGATCAGGGCATAGAGCGCCCCGCGGGTAATCCCGATCTCAAGTTGCTGCAGCAAATACCCGAGCGCCGAGGACTGCGCCGAGGCAAGCGCCAGAACGTGCATGCCGGCCTCCTCCCTTGCGAGCGGACAGGGCGTCCCGCTGACCGTTGGGCCGAATGGCTATACGTCCCAACGGCTGACAGGTACACAACGGAGCAGACTTCATGGAGAAGCCTGCTCCGTGTATGTTCGCACATCACAGGATGTACGGCAACAGAATCGGACTAGGCGTTGATCTGCTGCTTGAACGTCCACATGCCTGTGGAATCCACACCGTAGATACTGAACACCTTGGTGCCGGCGTTGTCGCCGTTCGCGTCGAAGGAAATCGTGCCCGTCACGCCAGTATACGAGATGCTGGCGATCTGATCACGGATGGCCTTGCGGGTAACCGGCTGGCCGGCCGCGATCAGGTTCTTGATGGCCTTGATTTCGATCATGGTCGCATCGTAGGCCATCGCGCTGTACGGCAACAGGTCCTTACCGGGGAAGGCTGCCTTGTACGCCGTGACGAAGGCCGCCGCTGGGCCGGAAGTGAACTGGGAATTGTCAGGAGCCGCCACCGAACCGTAGGTGTTGGCCGCGGCAGCACCCGCCGCCGTCACGAAGCCGGGGTCATCAGCAATGCCATCGCCGCCGACCATCGGGGCGGTGTATCCGGCCGAGACCAGATCCTTTTTCAACGCGCCGCCGCCGCCAGAGGTGACGCCGCCGTAGAAGACGCAGTCAGGGTTCTTGTTCTTGATCGTCGCGGCCAGCGACGGGAGGCTGGCGATCTGCGCCGCGGTGATCGAGGCCGTGCCGGCGACCGTGCCACCGTTGCCGGTGAAGGTCGACGTGAAGTACTTGGCCAGGCCCTTGCCATAGGTGGTGTCGTCGTCGACGACGTAGCAGGACTTGGCATTAACCGGCGCGCCAGCCGCGACTTGAGCGTCCACCTTGCCCTGGACCACGTCGTTGCCCGGGATACGGAAGTAGTATTCGGGAATGCCCGCCGGATGCAGGTTGGAGAAGACGATGCCGTTGTCGGCGGCATACTGCGACAGGGTCAGGCCAGGATTGGTGTTGGCCGGGCTGATCTCGACCAGACCCGCCTGGGTGATAATGGGTATCTCAACCTTGGCGACGCCACTGTTGAACGGCCCCATGATGGCCATGATGGTCGGGTCGGCTGCCGCCGCCGTCACATCGGAGGAGCCAATTGAGGGATCGGGTCCACTGGTGCCTTCGTAGTTGTAGTGCTTGACGCTCAGCTTATAGCCGTTGCCGAGGTCCGCGTTCTGCATGACTGCCAGGTCGGTGCCATACTGAGTGGGCAGCTGCGCGGCGGCGTCGGTGCCCGAGACCGCCAGCTCCGTCGCGATCACCAGGTTCTTGTTGCCGGTCGGGCCGCTCCCACTCCCTCCGCCGCAGCCGGCGAAGATGACCGCCGTAAGCGCGACGCCAGTGAGTGCCGTGGCTCCACGTTGCCATTTCTGCATACTGAAAACGATGCCTCCTCTGATCCGCCACTTGCGCGGGACTCGAAGCTAACGCCCGCCAGGGAAGAAAACGCACTACCTCCCGTAAAGCGATTACTACTGACTACGCGCCGAGCCGTTGCGATATCTCAACGTATCGTTCCGCGATATGTTTGACCGCGTGCGACCGCACCGCCCGTACTGTCCTGGCTCACGGCTCACGGCTCACGGCTCACGGCGGCGCGGCCTGGTCGGCCAGTCGCAGCGCCGCATCCACCTCTTCCGCGTCGGCCAGCGGCAGCGTCGGCCACAACGCGTGCGCCGCGTGATTCGCCGCGACCAACACGCCGAAACGCACCAGGAAGAGCGGATTGGGACCCGCCGCGCCAGCGATGAGCGCGATCGCCTGGTGCGGCGCCAGCACGACGGCGCAGCCCGCCGCTGGCGCGGGGCCGGAAAAATACTGAATACTCGTGAACGCATTGCCGTCTGGCAGCAGGTTGGCCAGCGGGCCGCGTGCCAGCCACGCGCGCGCCGCGGCGCAGACGGAATCATCGGCGCTGGGGACACCGGCCTGGTGCCCGAACGCGGGCGTCACCTGCCAGGCGCCGTTGGCCCAGGTGATGCGCAGTACGATGAGGCGAAAGTTGAGGCCAGGGTCGCCCTGACCGCGTGCGACCTCCCTGCCCTGAAGCGTGGTGTAGTCCCACGAGAGCCAGGCAATCGCCGCGACCGTCCAGGGTGAGGTGGCGGTTGTGGGCAGGTTGACCGTGCAGAATTCCGAGCAATCCTGACCCGGAAAGCGACACGGATCGATCCGCAGATCGCTGCCGGAGCAGGGCTCATGAATGCCGAAGTCCGCCAGCAGATGGAACGCCAGCGTGGCCAGCAGCGGCGTGCTGGCGGGAACTGGAAGTTCCGCGGTGCCCGTGCTGGTGAGCGCGTAGAGTTGCCCGCGCGGCACGATTGCCTGATCGTGCCGCGCGGCCAGCGCCGACTGCGCCGCGCTCACCAGCATGGCATGCTGGTTATCGGGCAGCGTGGCCAGCGACTCATTCACGGGGATGACCCACCCGCCGGCCGTCGGGAAGGGATTCAGCGTTGCCTGCTGGGTGGCGTCGGTCGCCCAGCAGGCATCACGAAATTCGTTGGGGACCCAGACCACGCAATGCAGCGGTGTGAAGGGGGCCGCAAGCCACTCGAATTGGTGCTGACCCAGCGCCAGATGCAGGGGATGGGGATCGCCGGCAACGGGGATGCGCGCCAGAGGCCGGCCATCGAGCAGGACGGTGCCCCACGGCACATTCGGCAATAGATAGTAGCTCTGGTCGTTGAGTCCCAGCGTGGGGCTGGGAGTTGGCAGCCAGCCGAACGCCAGCTGGTTGGCACCAGCCCCCAGGACTGGATTGCTGCTGAGGATCGCCAGCAGGGCCAGAGCAATGGCGCTCAGCGCGCCCAACAGACGGAGGCCGCGCCGGGGCGTGATCCGCGCCGCGCGCCACGCGTGGCGCGCCGACCGTGGGCCACGCCCAGCTATCACCACGCGCGGCAACGGCTGGGCGTCCACATCGCTCAGCTCAAGCTCGTCGCGCTGCCGCTCAGGCTTTTGGTCGTCCATCCGCGCGCCTCGGTGTCAGGCAAAGTTGACGAATACAGCGATTCACCGAGTTGATTACAAGGCGATCTGTTTGACATAGACCCAGGCCTGCGCCTGGACCACATACACGCTGACAATCCGGCTCCCAACGTTGTCGCCGTTGGCATCGAAACTGATCGGGCCGATCAGTCCCGCATAACTGGTACGCGTGATCTGTGCCAGCACATTGGTGCGGGTCGGGGTGTTGCCTGAGATGATGACGGCATTGATCGCGGCGATTTCTACCTGGGTCGCATCATATGCCAGCGCACTGACGGCCACGGGCTGGCCGCTGAACCGTCCAGCATAGGCCGTCGTAAACTGGCTGGCCGCCTCACTGGTCAGGGCAGAGAGATCGGGCGTGGCCAGGGTGGCCTGCGTGCCCGCGGCAGCGGCGCCCGCGGCCTGGATGAAGGCGGGGTCGCCCGCGATGCCGCTGGTGCCGATCAGTGGCAGCGCCGCCAGGCCGCTGGCCGTCAGCGCCGCGCGGAGCGCGCCGCCAGTAGGCGATTGGCCGGCGTAGAAGATCACGTCGGGGGCGCTGCTGGCTCGCAGGCTATCCACCACCGTCTGTAAGGCGGCGGGTGTCGTGGCGGCGAGCGAAGCGTGTCCGGCAATGACGCCACCTTGCGCGAGAAAGGCCTGGCTGAAGAACGCGGCCATCGTGATGCCGAACGTGCTCGCATCGTCCACCAGATAGGCGTGCCGTTCGCCGGCGGCGGTAGCCAGCCGCACCTCGGCGATGGCCTGGACATCATCGGGCGCGGTGAGGCGGAAGAAGGTGTTGGGTTTGCCGGCGGGACGCAAGGCACTGAAGTCAATGCCGTCGGCGGTGGCGTTCGCCGATTCCGTCAGGCCCGGCGTGGTGCTCAACGGGCTGATGAGCGGCAGGCCCGCGTTGATGGCGATGGGGATGGTGGCGGCGGCGACATCATCATCGAGTGGGCCGACCACCGCGAGGATACAGGGATCGCTCGACAGGGCGTTGATATTGGCCGCGCCCTGGGTGGCGTTGTGCCGGCCATTGATCGTGTCGTCAGTGGCCTTGAGCACCAACGTGTAGCCATTGGTCAACTTCGCCTGGTCCACCGCCAGCCGCGCGCCGTTTTCCGCCGGCTTGCCCCGTGCGCCATCGGCACCAGTTGTTGGGAGGTCAGTCCCGATGCACAGCTGCTTGGTATTGGCGCTGGTCGTGCCACCAGCGCACCCCGCCAGCAGCCCCAGCGCCAGCGCAGCGCCGATCAGCGTGATTCCTCCCCGATACCATCTCCGCATGGGCGGTTTGAGCCTCTCTCTAGATCAAGTCAGTGCCGTAAGGTGTCGTGGAGAATTGTAGCGCGCCGCATGGTTCTCAGTGCCAGATGGGCTCACGCGTCGGGCACATAGCTCGTGCGTGTGCGCGCCTTGTCGGCCTGGCGTTCGAGGGCCAGCTCGATCAGGCGGTCGAGCAGTTGCGGATAGGTGACGCCACTGGCCTCCCACAGCTTGGGGTACATGCTGATCTGGGTGAAGCCGGGCATGGTGTTGACTTCGTTGAGATAGAGTTGGCCGCTCTCGCGGTCCAAGAAGCAGTCGACGCGCGCCAGACCGGAAAGGTCCAGGGCGAGGAAAGCGGCCACCGCCAGGCGGCGGATCTCGTCGGACTGTTCGCCGGTGATTTCAGCCGGCAGAAAGAGCCGGGAGGCATTGTCCAGGTACTTGGCGCGATAGTCATAGAACTCATTGCTGGAGACGACCTCGCCGACAATCGAAGCCCGCGGTTCATCATTGCCAAGCACACCGCACTCCAGTTCGCGGGCATTGATGCCCGGCTCGACGATCGCCTTGCGGTCGTACTCCAGGGCGGTGGTGAGCGCGGCGCGCAGTTCGGCGCGATCGTGTGCCTTGCCCACGCCGACGCTGGACCCCATGTTGGCCGGCTTGACAAACACCGGGTAGGAGAAGGCCGCTTCGATGCGCGCGCACACTGCCGCGGCATCGCGATCCAGCTCCAGCCGGCGCACGGTCACCCAGTCCACCACGGGCAGACCGGCCGCTTTGAAGACGAGTTTGGCCTTCTCCTTATCCATGCCGAGCGCCGATCCCAGCACCCCACAGCCCGCGTACGCCACCCCGGCCATCTCCAGCAGACCCTGCAATGTGCCGTCCTCGCCGTAGGTGCCGTGCAGGACGGGAATCACGACATCGAGCGGGCCGCCCACGCGTGACGCGCCGCCGTCTGGCGGTCCGGCGGGCACCAGCCCATGCAGCGTGGGATCGCCGGTGAGCGTCACGGCCGTGACCCCCTCGGCGCTCTCGCGCATGGGGGCGCCGGCTGCCAGTGCCTGGGGGTTGACCCCCGCCAGCCAGCGCCCTTCGGGGGTGATGCCGATGGGCACGACCTCATACTTGCTCTGGTCGATCGCCGCCATCACCGAGGCGGCGGAGGCGATCGAGACCGCGTGTTCGCCCGAACGCCCGCCGAAGATGATGCCAATGCGCAATTTATCCGCCATGGTTCGCTCCCATTCGCTATGCACTATCAGCAATCACCCGTGATCGCTCGTTACCTGGAGATCCGCGCTGCGTGCGGTGGCGACAGCCTGTTCGTCTGGCGTCAGCGCGCCAGGCACGAGATCGAGATCGAGCGCGGTGGCAAAGCCGGCGCTCAGCGCGGCGGCGGCCGCGGCGAAGGAAACCGGGTGACCCAGCGCCGCGGCGAGTGTGGTCGCGCGCGCGCGCAGATGCGTCCGCAGGTGTTCGCGCTCATCCTCGCCCTCGAACCAGAGATAGGACGCGACGCGTCCCATGTCGCCATGCAGC
This sequence comes from Ktedonobacterales bacterium, assembly GCA_036000225.1. Classification (GTDB taxonomy): domain Bacteria; phylum Chloroflexota; class Ktedonobacteria; order Ktedonobacterales; family JADMIN01; genus DASYGC01. The sequence goes on from DASYGC010000233.1 coordinate 11,234, forward strand.
GGCAGCGAGCCGTGCTGCAGCACGCGCCCAGCCGGTCGCGCCTGCGCGCTGCCCACCAGCTTCTGCCCCGCCACGGTGATCTCGTAGGCCGAGGGCACCTCAAAACAGGCGGCACTGGCGTTATGGGTTCCCAGCGGACTGACCGGGTTCATCTCGGCCGCCACGCCCAGCGCGCGCAGCCCGGCGACCAAGCCGGCGCTGAGCTGGCGGTAGGCATCGAGCATTGGGCCGGACGCGCGCGGATCGTCAGGTGGCACGGCGATGCTGTAGGTCAGTTCGTCGGTGTGGAGAATGGCCCAGCCGCCGGTGGGCCGGCGCACCAGGTCCACGCCGTCGGAGCGGCAGCGCGCGGGGTCCACACCGTCCAGCGGCTGGCGCTTGCCGAGCGAGAGGCAGGCCGGCTGCCACTGATAGAAGCGCAGCGTCGGCGGCACGGCACGGTTCGCGACCGCCGCGACAAGCGCCTCATCCACGGCCATATTCCACGCGCCGGGGTGTGGCGCCTCTTCCACGATCAGGCGCCACCGCGCGCGCGGGTAGGTTCCACCGGCCATCAGATTCCTCGCTCGAGCATTGGTCTGGTGCCCCTCCGCGGAGTGTACCGTGGCGACAGGCGCGCGACGAGGGTTGCGCCGCGCCGCTGGGTGTAGTATGCCACGCGCGGGGGCGATGGGATAGTCACCCACCAGCAACGCGCACTCGTCCGCAATCCTCAGTGCCCGCTCGGATCGTCGTCGTCTGATTCCTGGAGGGCAGCCACCACCGCGTCCATGCCCATGCCCAGCGAGCCTTTGACCAGGACCAGATCGCCGGGCGCGACGCGCGCGCCAACCAGAGTGGCGGCCGCTCGTCGCGCCGGGGCCCGCGCCGCGGGGTCGGCCACATCCCCGGCGAAGCAGTGGATGCGCGTAGCCGCCATCCCCGTGGCGCGCGCCGCCCGCGCCAGCTCGTCGGCGTACTCGCCGATGACGACCACCTCGTCCGCCGTGCCGGCGACGGCGGCACCCACCAGCGCATGCTCCGCGGCGGCATATTCGCCTAGCTCAAACATATCGCCGAGCACCGCCCAGCGGCGCGCACCCGGCGGCGCGTGCCCCGCGCGCAGCAGCGCCAGGGCGGCGGTGACCGACTGGCGGTTGGCGTTGTAGCTATCGTCAATAATCAGGCTGCCATTGCGCCCCGGTTTCAACTCGCCCCGGCGCTTGGGCGGACACAGCTCGCCCAAACCCTCAGCGACAGCTTCGATGGCGAGGTCGCATTGGAGCGCGACGGCGGCGGCGGCCAGCGCCGTGCTGACGCCGTGTTCGCCGGGAATCCGCAGTTGCACGCGCGCCTGGACTCCACTGTACGCCAGCGTGAAGCGCAGCCCTCGCAGTGGGTCGCCGCTCACGCGCAGCGCCCGCACATCCGCGCGCGCCCGGCGCCCATAGGTCACGACGCGGGCGGGAGTCAGCCGCGCCATGCGGCGCACGCGTGGATCATCGTCGTTGAGAATCGCGATTCCCTCGGCGGGCAGGGCGCGCACCAGTTCGCTCTTGGCCAGCGCCACCCGTTCGATGCTGCCGAAGTATTCGAGATGCGCTGGGCCGACGCGGGTCACGACGCTGATGCGCGGTGGCGCGATGCCGCACAGCATGGCGATCTCGCCGACCCACTGCGCGCCCATCTCCAAGACGGCGTAGCGGTGCTCAGGTTCCAGACCCAGCACGGTGAGTGGCAGGCCCGTCTCGGTGTTGAAGGAGGCGGGGGTCTTGAGCGTGGGGGCGCGCTGTGCCAGCAATGCGGCCACCGCTTCTTTGGTGCTGGTCTTGCCGGCGCTGCCGGTGATGGCGACGACCACTGTCTGGGGCTGGCGCGCCAGCCGCGCGCGGGCCAGCTGTTGCAACACGGCCAGTGGATCGGCCACGACGAGTTGCGGGATATGGCGCGCCGTCGCGGTGGCGTCGGTAGCCGCGCACAGCACCGCGCTGGCGCCAGCTTCAACCGCGTTGGCAATGAAGCGCTGGCCATCGGTCTGGCTACCGCGCAAGGCCACGAAAAGCTGGCCCGGCAGCACGAGCCGGCTATCCACCGCGGCGCCCGGCAGCCGCGCCGGCAGCGCGCCATCGGTGGGGTGTACCCCGGCCGCGGCCAGCAACTCCGCGCGTGTGAACATGTGCAGTGGCCTCCCAGATTGTCCAGGACAACGCTCTGCTGGCTGCTGGCCCTGGCAACTCCAGCGTATCATACGCGACTCAGGTGAAGACCCGCGCAGCGTCTCCAGAGCGATTCAGAGCGACGCTGCGCTACACCCGTGCGCCACTACGACGGATAACGGGGTCCAGAGCGCACACTCGTGCGCCACTACGGAGATAACGAGGCCGGAGCGCACACCCGTGCGCGACTACGGAACCGAGGAGGCGATCTCCCCGAAGTGGAGTGCATTCCGCAAGCCTGCTCAATCACCCACGCGCGCCACTGGCGCATTCGCCCCACCTCTTTGCAACATCGGGGCGAATGCGCGCTCACTGTGTGCCCGGCCAGGCCTCCAGAAGCAGCAGATCGTCTGGCCGCTCACCTGGCAGCACAGCGGGTACGTAGGTGCAGGTGTCTACTTCGGCGCACCAGGTGATGTCGGCCTCCAAGCCCAGTTCCGCGATCGCGACGGCGGCCCCTGATGCGGCCAGCGCGGCACGCAGTCCGCGTCGTTGGGCGGTCTCCGACGTTGCCAGTGCGATAAGCGCGCCATCACGCCGTGCCGTGGGCAATCCCCGCGCGGTGGCCTCGGCTTCGATGCGGCTGACGAGATAGCCCGCGCACAGCGTGTCGTCGAAAGCGGGCCATTGATCGCGGCCCGAACAGACAATGGCGATGCCAGGTCCTGAGTAGTCATCACCATCAGGCGCCTCGGCGGGGGGCGGGGCATCGGCAGTCGGTGCGCCTGCCTTAGCGGCTTGGGCGATTGCCGCACCCGGCCCAGCGGTGGGTTCCCCGGCGG
>DASYGC010000234.1:0-7238 GCA_036000225.1 Ktedonobacterales bacterium
CGATCGAGCAGGGGATGCTCGTCCTGGCGACGCGTTACGGCGAGGAGCGCCTGTTCGTCGGTCCACCGAGCGCACAGGCGACCGGCGACTATTTCCGCTGGCCCGACCTGGTGGCCGTCACCGACCTCCTCTCGGCGGGTAAGGCCATCGAGTTCATCGTCGAGCAGGGCGAGGGCGCGCGCGGCAATTGGCAAGAGGCTCACTATGGCCGCTTCCTGAAGGTGCTCGAAGAGTACCTTGCGCTCAAGCGCGAGGATCCCGCCTTTGAGCCGGCGCGGCCCGCCACCCCCGCCCGTGTGCGCCTGCCGCGCGACGTGGTCGAGGGACCGCTGATCTCCGACCCACGCACCGCGGCGGTGTCGGACCTCTTCAACGGCTGCTACGAGGTGCTGATCGAGGTGCTGCTGCGTTTCTTCGTGCATGAGGGCGAGGGGGATACCGAGATGGCGGCGCTCTCCGATGCCGCCGTCGATGCCATGTTTACGGTGATCGCACCCCTCGGCCGGCTGCTCACGCGGCTGCCCGTTGGGCCGGAGGCACCAGACAAGACCGCTGGACCAACCTTCGACATCTTCCGCCGCTCGTACCTCCTGCCGCATCGCGACGCGGCGTGGGTCATTCTGCACGAGCGGCTGCAAGAGCTGGCGGACGGCACCGCGGAGATCGGCCAGCAGTTCACCGCGGCAGGCGACGTTACCGCTCGTACCGCGCTTGGTGAGGTCGAACGCAGTTTGCGCGCGCTGACCGCAACGTTCGCACACCGCCCGATGAGCTAGCGCGGCAATAGGAAACACCCCAGACGCGCCCCTTTCTTCCCGCTGCATACACGATCCGCCAGGCACCTTACGGACGAGGCCCTGGCGCCCGCCGTCCCCCTCGATGATTGTGCCATCGCGGAGTAGTGCGGTCGTCCCCCTCGCCAGCACGGAATTAGCAGCCGAGCTTCAGTCGGCGAATCGTGAATAACCACCCGGCCCGCCATTCCACGATGAGCCGCGGTATCCGTAGGGGCGTACGGATGTACGTCCGGCCCGCCCCACCACCCGCCTCGCCCGAACCTGACCGCGCGGGTCTGGCACCCGCCCACGTGGCTTCCCCATGCGGTACACTAACCGGCAGAGAGCGGAAAGGAGGACCAGCATGGCGCAAACAGATATCCCCGAACATTTCGCCGATCAGCGGCTCGTCGGCGTGCTGGTGCGCCACCAGGGAGCCGTCACCGCGCGCCAGCTCAAGGCGGCTGGCTATTCCGCTGGCGAGCTGCGTCACCTGCTCGCGGATCGTGTGCTGGTCCCGACAGATGCCAGCGATGACACGGTCTACGGATTCCCCGACCCCGCCGTCTATATTGACATGCTCGTGCTCGTCCAGTGGCGCCTGCCGGAAGGCATCTTCGGCGGGCGCACGGCACTGGTTTTTTACGATCTGACGGTGACCCTGCCCAAGGGGTTCGACGTCTGCGTGCCATCCGCTCTGACGGACCGGGAGCGAGCAGTATTGCCAGAGAACCTTGGCGTGCGCCCGTTCACGCTGCCGGAAGCGTTGCGCACCTATGGAGTGACGCGGGTCTACCCCGCGCAGCCCGGCGACGTGCCTGTGGCCATGTATACCCCCTCTGTGGCGGTCGCGCAGACGCTGGCCGATGAATACTACATGGAGGAGACGCGGGAGGACTGTGTGAACACCTATGTCCAGGACTATGGCCTCGACACGGCCCTGCTAGAAGCGGCAGAGCGCTACAGTGTCAGCGAGCGACTGCAGACCCTGCTCCCGCACTGGGAGTGAAGAGTGGAGCGAGCCAGTCGCGCGTTCGCTGCCCTCAAGACCAGCCTCCAGAGCCGCTCTTCTGGGGGTACTCCTCCGCGTTTGTAGAGGGATCGCGCACATGCCGAATAGTCTCGACACGCCACAGACTATCAGTATCCAAGCGCGCCTGGACAACCTCGGGCGGCGCCTGGGCATTCCGTCAAACATTCCGCAAGTCATGCGCTTCTTCTATTTCCAAGATGCCTTCCTGGCCCGACTGGCGCGCTCGTCGTTCCAACAGCACTTCGTGCTCGGTGGCGCGCTCCTGTTGCTCAAACTCGTACAAGGGTTGTCCCAGGCACGTCCGACACAGGATGCTGACTTCACCTGTCTGGGCCTCTCCCCCGACCAGACGAGCCTGCGCGCGGCCTTGCGGACCATCGTGCAGCTGCCCTACGACGATGAGGTGGTCTTTGATGCCGGGGCGATGCGCTTCCAGCAGATCCTGCGACATGGGACGAGGCAAGGGCTCCGCGCGCGCATCCCCGCGCGGGGATGCGCGCGAGGTGCTCACACTCGATCTGGCCTTCGGCACATCACTGGTCCCTGGGCCGAGTCTGCGCCAAGTGCCCATTACACTCGACCCATCAATGACTATCCCTATCTATACATACCCGTTGGAAACCGTCATGAGTGGCAAAGTGGCGAGCATGCTGGCCCACGGAGCAAGCGGTACCCGTTTCAAGGACTTCTTCGACCTGCATGCGCTGGCGCACATTCAGAACTTCGATGGCAACGCACTCACGGCGGCTCTTGTGGCTACGTGCCAGATGCAGGGGCTGGCGCTCGATCCCACCAATGCCGTATTCGCCTCACCCGCGTTCCTGACCGATCCCCAGCAGTTGCGCGGATGGGGCAATTTCGTCGCCAGCAATGGACTTGCGGCCAGCGCACCCAATTTCGCGGAAGCGATCACAGCGGTCCGACTGTTGTACGGTCCCGTGCTCAGCGGCACGGTTGGCAGCCTCACCTGGGATCACACCGCGCAGCGCTGGAGTTGATGCAGCGGGCGCGTTCGCCCACCGCGCCCTTGTGCTAAAATGCCGGCAACCGCACGCTGCCCACGAACCCCACCTGCCTGCCGACACACCAGGGAGGAGGTCGCCGCATGAGCCAGATGAGCGTCTTCGTCAGCCATAGCTCCACCGACAAAGCGTACTGCGACGCGCTGGTGCGCGCAGGCGGGGAACGCGCTCACGGGGGAGCAAGAAGCAATCACCGATTCACACCGAGTGGTGGGCTCCGCTCGTGCCGATCAATTGCCTCAGCGCGAAGCGTACGACAGATAGACCAGGAAGATTGGGATGTCGGAGCCGGCATGAAAGATGACCGAGGCGAGCACGCTGCCCGACTTTTGCATCAGGTAGCCCGCCACCAGCCCCAGGATCAGGCTGTACCCGAGAAAGGGGAGCAGGTTCAGGGCATACTGGACTTGCACATGGAACGCGGTAAATATCACGGCCGCGAGCACATTGGCGGCCAACGGTCCCAGAAACCCCTCGTACTTCTTGAGAAAGAGTCCCCTGAACCACAGTTCCTCGCGCAGCCCATTGCAGAGCACAAGAATCACCAGGGCCGGCGTGAGCGCCAGAAAGTGTGAGAAGGTCACCACGTTGTGGGTGGGGAAGAATGCCGCGGTGCGCCCGCGCGCCGCCAGCGCGAAGAACGCCAGAAAAGCAACAATGCCCACCACGAGTGTCCAGGGATGCCGCATCTTCGCGATGAAGATCGCTTGCAAGTCGCTCCCTGATGCCCTGGTGAGACCGATGATCAGCGCCACCATGCACAGCGTGCTGAAAAGCTGCACCAGCACCGTCCCCAGCACGGTGGATGCGAGTGGGTTGTTGCTCGTCGGGGTCTGGTGCAGCACGTTGGTGACGAACGCGCGCTGGAGTGGACTCACGTTCAGGTCCCCAGCAAAGCCCGCGACCGTGAAGACGAAGAAGGCGAAAGGAATTTCCCAGTAGATCCGCAGAGTCTGACTCCGCCGGGCGAGCAACGCGATGGCGAGCAGCAGCGCGGCGAGGAACACGAGAAAGCCATCCTCGAGGATTCCCTGAGGCACCAGCGAGACGCTGGCGCGATAGGCGCCGGCCGCGACCAAACAGAAGGTGACCAACAGCACACAGGAGAGCAGACTTGTCGAAGGTTTCGTCGCTGCTTCCAGGGGCGAAATGGTGTTGCTCACTGGCGCCGCGCCGCTCAACGATTCCGCGTGCCTCACCGAATCTGGCCTCGTTTGCTTCCCCATGGACTCATCTCCTTGCGTATGGTCTACGGTATGTGCTACTATACCTGATATGAAACCACCTGTCAAGCCCCACCGTCCGCGCCGGCAGCGCGGTTCCCTGAGCCGTGAACAAGTGGTCGAAGCCGCGCTCGCGCTGGCGGATGAGGTCGGCCTGGACGCGCTCTCGATGGAGAGCCTGGCCCGTCGCCTTGACTGCGGGGTGATGACCATCTACGGCTACGTCGCGAGCAAGGAAGACCTGCTCGATGCGATCGCGCAAAGAGGCCTGCGCGACCTGCGCTTACCCCAACCGCTCCCCGGCGACGCCGAGGCGCTCCTGGTGGCCTGGGGACACGCGCTGCGCCTGACGCTGGTCGAGCACCCCAGCCTCCCGGTGGTCTTTCTCACCCGAGCGGTGATCGGGCCGGGAATCTTCCAGGGCGTCGAGGCCCTGCTGCGCCGACTGAGCGCGGCCGGCGTCGCGCCCGCCGCCGGGGTCCACGCCATCTATGCGATGCTGATCTACACCACGGGCTTCGCCGCCTGGGAGATCCCCCGCACGCGACGGCAGCCGCGGGCCGCCTACCAAGCCACCTGGCGCCGCGCGTTCGCGGACCTGCCGCCGGCCGACTTCCCACTGGCCGGTGGCGTGCTCGAAGAGCTCGGGCAGGTCGCCGGCGACGAACAATTCCACCTGGGCCTCACCGCTCTGGCTGCCGGCCTGGCTGCCGGCCTTACGCCGACATGACGATTGACGCCGGCTTCACCCCGCGCCCTTCACCGCCGGCATGCCCGCACGGCTGGCAACACTGGCGGCGCTCGGACGCGCCCGACGCCGGCCAGGCAGCGTGGTGGCAGCGGCCACCAGATCGTCGAGGCCACTGAGCAGCCGCGAGGCGTAGCCCAACCGTTCGAGCGCGCGGCGCAGATCGCCCCGGCTGGCTTCGGGTGGCACGGCGATCTTGCGGTGACCCACCCGCCGCAGCTGGAAAGCGCGCAGCTTGGGCGAGGTCACCAGTTCGGCCGCCAGCGCCGCATCGCCGACCTCCAGCAGCGTGACGCCCCGCACGCGCGGCGCCTGTTGCTGGCGCGCCCAATCGCGCAGCGTGTAGACCACATTCTGCGGCAGCGCCTTCTGGCTGTGGCTGGTCAGGAAGCCGATCACCTCGTCGATGCCCGCGCCACCGGCCAGCGCGCGGGCCAGCGTCTCGCGCGTGAGCGCGAAGCGGCTGACGCGTCCCACCTGCTCCAGGCTGGCATGGCGCACCAGCCAGTAGAGCGCGGGCATGTGCGGTTCGAGCAGCAGCACCTGAAAGTTGGGCTGCACCACCAGCGGCCGCGGCGATGGCTGCTGGGCCGCGCTCAGCTCGCTGGTCAGCACCTCGGCGCCCAGTTCCGTCAGACGGAAGGCGTCGGGGTTGGCCGGCTTGCTCGCCGGCGGCACACTCTCGCGCGCGTAGCCCAGTTCGACGAGGCCCAACTCGCGCAGTGTGGAACTGAAGATGCCCGCGATCACCTCGCCATCGGTGCCTTCCCACCGCGCGCGCAGTTCGTTGGCCAGGCGGAACCCCGCCTCGCCGGCATTGCGCTGGCTAGGTCGCAGCACGAAGGGATCGTCGCCCTGCACCGTCGCGCGGAACGAATCGAGCGTATACCACACCCCCGGCTCACAGCGGCGCAACAGGTCGCGCACCGCCTCGCGCGCGACTGGCTGCTCGATGTAGAACGCCAGCCAATTCTCATAGTGCACACCAAGCGCGTCGGCCCACCAGCGGTTGGCGGGCCAGCGGCGATAGACCCGTCGCATCTGCATCACCAGATCGTGCCGCGCCCATGAATCCAGCTTGGGACCCGGCGCCAGCCGCCCGCGCGTGGCGGCGGTCGAAGGCGGCGCGGTGATGATGCCCAGCTCGCATGCCTCCTGCTTGAGTTGCTCGAGGTAGACCAGCGCTTCCTCCTGGCCGTGGCGTTCGCGCGCGCCCGTGAGCAGCGGCAGCAGACGCAGCGCGGCGCGCTTGGGCAGCGCTCCGGCGCGCGTCAGCTCGATCTCCTGGTGGCAGGCGGCCGCCACCAGCGCGGCCAGATCCCACAGGAACGGCGTATCAGCCGGCAGCACGGCTTGCGGCGTCGTTGACTCGACCAGCCCCACCATTGGCCGGGGCCGCTCGTCGGCCTGGCGCAGATTGGCCAGCACCTGCTGCGGGATGAACAGGATACGCTCGCCCGCGCTGAAGGTGTCGAAGACCAACGCGTATTCCTCCAGCGTGCGCACCAGCGCGCCCAGCGCGGGGCCGTCCTGGCGCAGATGCGCGCGCACCGCCGTCAACGGCACGCGTCCGCCCTGGGCGCGCAGCCACTCGTAGAGCGCGCGGAGTGGTGGATCGATGCGCCCCAGCGCGTAGCATACGGCCTCGGCCTGGCACAGATTCTCAGCCATCGCCGCGCGCACCTCGTTGCGCGAGTAGTAGGCCTGGATCGTCAGCCCGAAGCGGCGGCCAATCTGGTCCAGGTCGCCCTGGCGATAGGGCAAGAGCAGATCGTCGAGCGTCTGCTTCGAGCGATCGGCCGGTGCGACGAAGAGTTCGCGGCCAGTGGCATAGAGGCCAGTGGCCAGTTCGGTGGGGACATAGACGATCGGCTTCTCTTCGATCAGGGCCTGGGCGTTACGTGGGATGGCGTAGCCATAGAACGTCGCGCGCTGGCCAACCAGCTCGCCGCCCTGCACTCTGGCCGTCTCGGCGAAGAGCAGGTGGTGCTCGATCAGCCGGTCGAGCACGCGCTCGGCCTCCGCCGGGCTCACCTTCGCGCGCTCGGCCACCAGCTCGCGCGGGCACCAGTTGCGCGCGGACGGCCCGACGACGGCGAAGAGCACGAGACGCTCGCGCGCGTTCAGACGCTCCCACACAAAACGGGCGGACACCGTGTCGCGCATCGCGCGCTCCAGCCGCTGGCGCGTCTCGGAATCGGCGCCGGTGGGTGGTGGCGCGCCCCACCACCCCGCGAGGGTGGTCAGGCTAGCGCACGACAGGTCTGCCAGTAACGCACTCAGGCTCTTCATCAACGGAACCTCCTGGACTTGAGGCAGATGAGTAGGAAGGAGCGCCCAGCGGGATCGGTCCGCCGTGCTGCGCTGGTCACATCCGCAGTCCCCTCTCCAACGTGTGCTTGGGCTGTTGCTTGCTCGACTGGCGCGCCGATCCCA
>DASYGC010000235.1:0-4940 GCA_036000225.1 Ktedonobacterales bacterium
GTCTATTTCGCGATCTCGGCAATGTGCATGCTCGCGCTGGTTGAGTTTGGTGAGGGCCATTTCACCGCTTGCGTCCGCACCTGCGACCGTATCCTGCGCTCGACCACGCTGCCCGGCAAAGAAATGGCGCACCGGGTGCTCGGCTCGATCTGCCGCGAACGCAATGACCTGGACGCGGCCGTCAGTCATATTGAGCAAGCCATCACCCTCGCGGCCGCCGAGCATTCATCCGAAGGGCAAGCCCTCTGCTACCTCTCGCTGGCGTGGGTGCAACGCACGCGGGGCAATTGGCCGGGCCTGTTGGTCGCCCTGGCCGAAATCGATCGCCTGGCGGCGCGTCACACCCTGTCACCGTACACGACGCATGCCATCGCCATGCTAGGCGCGCTGCATGCGCTGGCCGACCAGGATCTCCCCGCCGCCAGCCGTTGGGCGCGTGCCGTGGGTCTGCCGCTTGACGGCGAGATCGCCGCGAACCGCAATGACGAATATGCTGTGCTGGCTCGTGTGCTGCTGGCGGAGGGCCGCGGCGAAGCCGCGCTCGCGATGCTGGAGCGGTTGCACGCGCAAGCGCGGGCGCAACAGCGCGGATATGCGGCCATCGAAGCGCAGGCGCTGCAAGCGCTGGCATTGTCGGCGTCCGGCGAACGCGCGCGCGCGCTCGCCACACTCGATCGGGCGCTCGCGCTGGCCGAGCCAGAGGGTATCGTGCGCCTCTTCGCGGATGAGGGTGCCCCAATGGCGACCTTGCTCTCGCGGTTGCGCGAGACGCGCAGCAGCGCGCCAGCTGGCGCGCCAGGCATTGCGGCTTCTCTCGACTATCTTGACACCGTGTTGGCCGCTGCCCAGCGGTTGCCGACCCGCCCGCGGAGCGTGATGTCGCCGGCCTCGCTCGACTCGCTCAGCACGCGCGAGCAGGCGGTGCTGCTCCTGGTCGCCTCGGGCCGCTCAAACCAGGACATCGCGCAGGAGTTGGTGATCGCTCTCAGCACGGTCAAAACCCACCTCAACCACCTGTACGCGAAGCTTGGTGTCAAGAGTCGCACGCAGGCGCTGGCGCGTGCCCAATCGCTTGGCCTGCTGGCACGTGACATATCATAGCCCACGAGCTTGGCTCGTCCGAGACCCTTCAGATCACCTCCGCCAGATCAGGGAATCCACCCTCCTGATCCACCTTTCGATGGATGAATACGCCTGCGCCTTCTGGTATGCTTGAGCTGTGTGTTCTCAGCGATCTCCGCCTGGAGATCGGTATTGGCGCGCTCGGCGCTTCACAGGTTCGAGCACACAACTGATGCGTAGATGAGCAACGACAACGAAATGGAGCGTCGCGTGAAGTATACCGGTCGAATGCCCGTTGTGGGGAAGATGCGCGCAGGTGGCCCGTCCTGGCCCGGCCTTGCGCTATTCGTAGCGTGCCTGGCACTGGCGGCCTGTGGCTCGTCTCCAGGCGGCCAGGGCATGCCGGTTCGCCCCACGCCGACCGTAACGGAGCATGTACCAATGATCTCAACTACGATCGCAACGTTCAATGGCCATGAAGGCGCCGTCGTCAGCGTCGCGTGGTCGCCTGACGGCAAGCGGCTCGCGTCGTGCGGCAATGATCGCACGGTGCGCGTGTGGGATGCGGCTACGGGGCACCCCGACTGGGTTTATGCTGCTGGCAAGACCGAATATCTGTTTGCCGTGGCGTGGTCGCCTGACGGCAAGCGCATCGCCGAAGGTGGCTACTCCGGCGCCGTGGGCATCCTGGATGCCACGACGGGCCAGTTGCTCACGACCTTTGCGGGCGGCGGTTCCTTCATCGAAGGGCTGGCGTGGTCGCCCAATGGCAAATACCTGGCATCGGGCAATGGCGGCAATACCGCGCAGGTCTGGGATATATCAACCGGCAAGCTGATCGAGACCTACACCGGCCACACGGACTCGGTCTTGCGGCTTGCCTGGTCGCCCGATGGGCAGCGCATCGCAACGGCCAGCCATGATGGCACCGTCCAGGTGTGGGATGCCCTGACCGGCCAGCACGCGCTGGTCTACAAGGGGCACGGAGCGCCCGTCTGGTCGGTCGCCTGGTCGCCGGATGGCAAACGGCTGGTCTCGGGCACCGGAGCGGCGGGAGACAATCAACCCGTGAAGACCAACAATTCGGTCCGGGTGTGGGATGCCACGACCGGCCAGACGCTCTGGACCTTTGCCGGCGGCGCCGACGAGTTCTATGCGCTGGCGTGGTCGCCCGATGGCACCCACATCGCTGGAGGAGGCGACGAGAAGGACGTCCGCATCTGGGATGCGGCGACCGGCAAGACCCAGTTGAGCTATGCGGGGCATACCGACATCGTGTTCACGGTCGCCTGGTCGCCTGATGGTGGGGAGATTGCTTCCGCCAGCGCGGACGGCACCGTGCGCGTCTGGCGTCCGGTCGCGAGCAACGGCTGACCTCAGACCAGCCAGCGGCCCAGAATGAAGACCAGCGTGAGCGTCGCCAGCAGCATCGTAGACAGCAGCACGATAGCCTGGTGCCACCGCGGGCGGCGCTCCGTCAGCACGGCCAGCAGAATGAAGCCAGGGAACATCTCCAGCACAAACCGCTGGTTGGAGGTGAGCGGGTCGTTGGTGTGCAGGTGCACACCACCAGGTGAGCTGAGTGCCAGCAGGAGCAATCCGCCCATGTAGAGCAGCTGCGCCCGAGGCAGTCGGCGCCACCCCGCCACCCAGAGCGCGATGAATCCCACGGTGGCGCTCAGGTCGAGCAGATCATGGATCTGGAAAAACGATGCTGGCGCTGCACGCAGCAGGCCCGTCACCTGCCACCATAAGCCGACCCAGGGCCACTGCGACACGCGGTTCCACTGCGCTTGCGCGTGCAGGAACGCCAGCGGGTCGCCAAAGCGCCATGCGCAGAACGTCGCGAAGGCTCCCAGGGCGGCGGGCATGAGCAGCCCCCAGGCCAGTGCGCCGATGCCGGCCACTGGGCGCATGCCGCGCGCGACCTTCGCCACTTCCCGGCCGTTCGCGGGCGGCTCGCTCCGCCGCTGCCCGGTGCCGCGCCGGGCCAGCGCCCACCCAGGCAGCGCCGCCACGGGATGGGCGATCAGCCACCACTCATAGGCAAATGGAATGAGCAGCAGCAGGCCCGCCGGCCGGGTGAGCGTCGCCAGCGCACCTAAACCGCCGGCCAGCGCCCAGCGCCGCCGACTGAGCGCCACAAAGCACCCGATGGTCCACAGCAAGAACAGCGACTCATTGTAGGGCGCGAAGGTATAGAGCGCCGTTGGAAAGACGGTGAGATAGACCACCGCGCGCTCAGCGGTGGATGCGCCCCAGCGCGCGGCCACCAGCACGCGTAGCAGTAGCAGCGCTCCCAGGAACGCCAGATTGGCGATCACCAGGCTCACCGCGTACGCCCCTTGCCCGCCGACAGGCGCGGTGATCCCCGCGATCAGCAGCGGATACAGCGGAAAGAACGCCGTCACGTCAGGTGTAGGATAGCCATGCGCGGCGATGCCGAGGTAACGCGTCGCATCCCATTGGTTCCATGCGTCGAGCAACCCGCTCAGACCGACCGAACCGGTGCTGTACTTGGGCGCCAGCAGCAAGACATAGCCCAGATAGGTGACCAGCGCGAATCCGATGCGCGAGGCCACGAACACCGCCAGCACCTGATGCACCCAGGGCTCGCTCCCCCAGCGCCACAGATGACCCCACCACCGCGCGGCGAGCGCCACACCGCGCCCGCGGGGCAGCGTCAGTGCTTTGTCGGTCGCGTCCGCGCCCCGCGCCGCCACCGCGCGCGCGATAGGATGCCGCCGACTGACGTCCGGTCTTGCTGCCACTGGCGCGGAACCCATGTTCCTCACCCCGCGCGACCGGCCAGCACCGCGCCCACCCGCGGCTGGCCGCGGTCCCCTTCGTGGTACACTCACGGCGCGCACACCAGCGGCCCGCGCCACCAGGACATGCCCGGCGCGACTTGACTCCGCTCCCACGATGCGCTATGCTGATGTAGAACAAACATTCTAGGCCCCGCTACCCTAACGCGTTGTCCGATCTCCACGGGGTAAGCCGCACCACCATCCAGGAGGGAGCATAGCACCGATGCCAGCAAGACGACACGCCCGTGGTGGGGCGCCAGCGATGTGGGGGCGCGCCGAGCTGCAGGCGGGCAACGGCGCCCAACACCTCTTCGCGCAGCTAGCTGCGCGCGATGGCACCGTGGATGAAGGAATCGCCGCGCTGGAGCGGATCGCCGCGCGCCTACGCTCTGGCGAATGGAGCGAGGCGCTGGCCGCGCTGGTGGCCCAGGCGGCGGCGCTCGCTCGTGCGCCCGATGCTCAACCGCTTCCCACTGTGTGCGCTGAACCCGCTGTTCCCACTGCCGATGCTGACGATTCGCGTCTAGCATAGTTTTATGGGGCGGGTGGTGCGATGGCGAGGTATGCCGCCGCGAGTGACGGCGCATGTCGTAGTCGCTGTATGAAGCCGAGTACCCGGAAATATGTCCACCACTGCACCGAGTATTTGCGCGCCAGTATTCGCTCAGCCGCGACACGATCGGAGACCGTGGTGAGTAGCCGCGCACGCCCCTCGATGGACGGGCCGGTCACCGTGCCCGATAGCGTGCACGCGGCAAGCGTAACCCGCGCGGTATGCGCGATTCGCTTCACCTTGCCCGCGCCCGAAAAGGTTCGCACATAGAGTGTCCCCGCGGCTTCAGCGAACCAGACGGGCGTGGCCACGGGCGCACCCGTCGCGCGGTAGGTGGTCAGACTCATATATCGGGCTTTCGCCAGCGAGACCCAAATGCCGCTTGCGGTAGATTCGCCAGAATCGCCCGAAATTGACCTCTCCAACGTTGGCTATCTCCGTTCTTGATCAGGTGGAGTTACTTTCTGATACGTCCAGGCGGCGTATTCGTACCTTCGAGATGATGCCGACCAACT
>DASYGC010000236.1:0-5540 GCA_036000225.1 Ktedonobacterales bacterium
CCAGCTTCTTCACCACGCGTCCTCGCGCGGCGCGCACTGTCGCTCAGTGTACCCCCTTCATGTGAGAGTTCGATGGGAGATGTATGTGAAAATTCCCAGAATCCACGTTGAACCAGGAGCAGCGACGGACTCTACTCCCCCGACAACCTGCGGCACTGCGGCAGGATCTGCCAGCGCCCATACAGCAACGCCCGGGTCTCCGCGGTGGGGAGCCCGGGTCATGCCTCCAAACCGGAGTGCACCAGCGCGAACTAGCGCTTGGTGTACTGCGGCGCCTTGCGGGCGCGCTTGAGGCCGTACTTCTTGCGCTCTTTCATGCGCGGATCGCGCGTGAGAAAGCCGGCCTTCCGCAGCACCGAGCGTAGTTCTTCATCGACGCGCAGCAGCGCGCGGGCGACGCCGTGGCGCACCGCGCCCGCCTGGCCGCTGACACCGCCGCCAGCGACTTTGATGTTGGCGTCGAAGGTGTTGGCCATCTCCACCAGGCGCAGCGGCGAGCGCGCCTCGGTGATCAGGCGTCCCTGGCCGAAGTACTCTTCCGCCTTGCGCCCGTTGATCAACATGGTGCCTTGCCCATTGGGATACAGACGCACACGCGCGACGGCGGTTTTGCGCCGGCCCGTGCCATAAAAGTAGGAACCGCGGTTGTCCGCCAAGTTGGTGCCCTCCGGTCCGCTGCGGGACTCGACTCTCGCTTACTGGCACGCGCCCGCGTGCCTGATACTGTTCGTCTAGTTGTTCGCGGCCGCCTCGTGGTCGCCGGTGGTAGCGGTGGTGGTATGGCTGGCTTCGGCGGTCTCAGCAATTTCGGCCTGTGGCGCTTCCCAGGTAACTGGCTGCTGCGCCTTATGCGGATGATGCGCGCCACCATAGACTTTGAGCCGGCCCAGGATGTCGGCGCCCAGCCGGTTGTGCGGCAGCATGCCCTTGACCGCCCGCTCGATGACCGCCTCCGGCTTGCGCGCCAGCAGATGGCGTAGCGACTCGGTCTTGAAGCCCCCCGGATACTGGCTATGCCGGTAATACATCTTCTGATCGAGCCGCTTGCCGGTGACCGCGATCTTGGAGGCATTGACGACAATCACGAAGTCGCCGCAGTTCATGTGCGGCGTGAAGGATGGCTTGTGCTTGCCGCGCAGAATCTGCGCGACCTGCGTGGCCAGCCGGCCCAGGATCATGCCATCGGCGTCGATGACGTACCACTGGGGATCCAGCTCGCTCAGCTTGGCGCTATAGGTCTTTGGATTCGTACTCACTCACTCTTCTCCCAATTCACCATCCCGGCCGGGTACGTCACCCCCACCAGGCAGAGTCCCCGCGCGGCCACCGCCGCGCCTGGATGCGTCTTCGCCCGCGCCGCCAGGATGGCCGCGAAGCCCCCAACGGTGAGCCGCCCATCGCCCACCAGCAGCAACGTTCCCACCAGCCTGCGCACCATGCCCGTCAGAAACGCATTGGCGGTGAAGTCGAAAACGACGACATCGCCGCCCGCGCCATCAGACGTCGCGCCGCCTGGCACGCCACTCACTTCGCGCTGGCACCGCGCCGCGAGCATCGTGCGCACGCAGTGCCCACGCACCGCGCCGCGCTCGTCGCGCGGGCTGGAGCCGAATGCGCCGAAGTCGTGCTCGCCCAGCAGCAGCGCCGCCGCCGCCCCCATCGCCGCGACATCCAGCGCGCGCGCCACCCGTAGCGCGAAGCGTTCGCGCAACGGCGCCGGCGCCGCATCACACACCACCTGATAGCGGTAGGAGCGTGCCCGCGCGCTGTAGCGCGCATGGAACTCCTCAACCACCGGAGCGGCCGCCCGCGCCGCCACATCGCGGGGCAGGTGCGCATTCAGCGCGCGCGCCCACGTTCGCGCGTCCAGCCGGGCGGCGGAGCGAAAGCTCACCACCTGGCCCGCTGCATGCACCCCAGCGTCGGTGCGGCCGGCCGCCTCGACGGTCAGCGTCTCATGCGAAACCTGCCCGATGGCGGTCTCGATGGCTCCCTGCACGGTGGGCCCCCGTTCGGGAGCCTGGCGCTGGTAGCCCGCGAAACGCGTTCCATCATACTCGATCAACACTGCCACTTTGATGTCTACACCAACTCCAACTGGACCATGTGCGCACCATCACCCTGGCGGAAGCCAATCTTGGTGATGCGCGTATAGCCACCGCGGCGATTGATGTAGCGCGGAACGAATTGCTCGAAGATCTTGCGCACCGTCAGTTCATGCGGCAGGTGCTTCAGGATGGTCCGCCGGGCGTGCAGCTCGATGGCCATCGCCTGACGCGCGGCGTCGAGGGCGACCTGCGCCGCGTCGGGGTCCTTGATCAGGGTCAGCAGTTCCTTCTTGCGCTCCGCCAGCTTGTCTTCGCGCAGCCGGCGCGACTCCGGGCGCAACGGGAACTTGCCCTGCGTGGCGCGCTCTTCGTTGGTGCCCACGTTCTCGTTGACCCTGAAGCGCCCCTTGCGCGCCAGCGCGAGCACTTGCTCCGCGATATAGTCATCATCCACGACCGACTTGAGGTGTGCCATGGCGGCGCGGTGGCCACGGATCGCGGTGGTAATCAGTTCCTCCGCTTCGCCGTGCACGGCTTTGGCACGCGCCTCGGTGGTCTGGATGCGCTCATTGATGAAGAGGCCGTCAATCAAATTGCGAAACGCGGCACGGCGCCGCGGTTCGGGCATATTGATCCGGTTCCCCGCAATACGATGCCTCACCCTATTCCTACCTTCCAACCCATCTCACGACCAACGCTACCGCAACCATCGCCGCATCAGTCCGCCGCATTCATGCTGGCATCCGCCCCGCGCGCGTCGCCGGGCGCGATCACCGGCAGCAGACCGCGCGCCAGCAGTTTGTCGCGGAGCTCGGTCAGGCTCTTGTCACCGAAGTTGCGCACCGCCAGCAGATCGGCCTCGTTCATCATCAGCACCTGGCCGACGCGGGTAATGCCACTGCGCTTGAGGCAGTTATACGAGCGCACGGAGAGATCGAGATCCTCCACGGGTGTATCGAAGATGCGCGCGGGGATGGGATATTCCGTGCCCCCCGCGATCACCGCGCCGACACCCGGCATGGGCACCGTGCCGCCGTATTCGGCGACCATCTGGAAGTGCTGCACCAACACCTGCGCCGATTGGCGCAGCGCATCGTCGGGGGTAATGGTGCCATCGGTCCAGATCTGCAAGATGATCTTGTCGTAGTTGGTCATCTGGCCGACGCGCGTATGCTCGACGGTATAGTTGACCTTCTCGACCGGCGTGTAGATGGCATCAACGGGAATGACGCCGATCGCCTGGCCTTCCTTGGATTCCGCCGGAATGTAGCTCTTGCCATTCTCGACGACCAGTTCCATCTCGAGATGCGCCTCGGCGCTGTCCAGCGTGCAGATGAGCTGGTCACCGTTGACGATCTCGATGGTGCTGGGCACCTGAATGTCGGCGGCATGCACATCGCGCTCGCCGGTGATATCAAGGTGCATGCTGACCGGATGATCGGCGAACGAGCGCAGGCGCAGCTTTTTCACATTCAGGACGATGTCGGTGACATCCTCCTTGACATGCGGGATGTCCTGGAACTCATGCGAGACGCCCTCGATCTTGATCGACGTGACCGCGGCGCCGGGCAGCGACGACAACAGCACGCGCCGCAGGGCGTTGCCCAGGGTCATGCCATACCCTGCCTCCAACGGTTCGATGTCGTAGCTGGCATAGTTGGCTGAGGATTCGGTGGAAATGATACGAGGCAGAGCAATATCGAGCACGAGAAAACCCCCTCTACCGCTGGTAGTACTCGACCACAAGCGCTTCGTCGAAGGGCAGTTCGAGTTCCTGCCGTGTGGGCAGCGCCTGCACCTGGCCGGCCATCGCGTTCGCATCGAGCCGGAGCCAGGCGGGCACGCCCTTCTGAGTAACCAACAGCGCGCGCGTCTTGAAATACTCAAGGGCTTTGGCGCGCTCGCGCACGGCCACGCCATCGCCGGGCTTCATGATCGCGGACGGAATATCGGTCTTGCGGCCGTTGACCTGAAAGTGGCCATGCATCACGAGCTGGCGTGCCTGCGCGCGCGAATCGCCGAAACCCATGCGGTAGACGACGTTATCCAGACGCATTTCGAGCGTCTGCAGCAGATTCTCGCTGGTCTTGCCAGGTCGGCGCGCCGCCGACTTGTAATAGCGGCGGAACTGGCGCTCCAGCACGCCGTAGGTACGTCGCACCTTCTGCTTCTCGCGCAGCTGCAGCGCGTAGCCCGACTGCTTGCGCGGACGGGCCTGGCCGTGTTGACCAGGGCGCGTGTTGCGCCGCTCGATGGCGCATTTGCTGCTCATGCAGCGATCGCCCTTCAAGAAGAGCTTGACCCCTTCCCGTCGGCACAGCCTGCAAACGGGGCCGGTATATCGTGCCATCTCTGGCTTTCGTCCTTCTCCAGGTAGAGAGTTGCTCTCTGTTTGGTGCTACAACCGACTCGCGCTCACTGCGCGGGTCATCTCAGTAATTCGCTCGCGAAGTCCGCTCGTGCGGGTCCGCGGTGATGGGGTCGCGTGCTGGTGCCCCGAGTACGTCATGCGCGTCCCCGCGTTTCGCCAGCCGCGACGAAGCGAGGACGGGAGCACGACCGCTCAGGTCGCCAGACCGCCTGCAAGGCAGACACGGAATGCCAGCTCGGCAATCCGCGCGGCTCACGCGCGGGTGATCGAAGACAGGCCCGTTTGTGGATCGCGATCACCGGAGAGGATACCATGACCGCAATCAACCCGGAGGGCGCCAGCACCAGCGCCCGCGCCGTCAAGGACGACAACGGCGCACCGCAAACGCACCCGTGTACTCAATCACCCATGAACCAGGCAAACACAACGCACTACACGCGCCGGCGCTTCGGTGGACGGCACCCGTTATGCGGGATGGGCGTGACATCGGTGATCGAGACCACCTGTAAGCCAGCCCCCTGCAGCGAGCGAATAGCCGCCTCACGCCCCGCGCCCGGCCCCTTGACGTACACCTCGATCTGCCGCACACCATGCTCCATCGCCTTCTTGGCGGCGGCCTCGGCCGTCAGCTGCGCGGCATAGGGAGTACTCTTGCGCGATCCCTTGATGGACATCGCGCCGGCGCTGCTCCACGACACCACGTTGCCGTTGGGGTCGGTGATCGTGACGATCGTGTTGTTGAAAGTCGATTGGATATGCGCCTGGCCGCGCGGCACAGATTTGCGCTCGCGCCGCCGCTGGCGACCCGGACCCCGTCTGGGTGCCTTCTCCGCCATGCCGTACTACTCCCTCATACCAATAACGCGACCAGAGGGCGTACACCCGTACGCCCCTACAGCTTACTTCTTGACGGCCTTCTTGCGCCCGGCCACGGTTTTTTTCGGTCCGCGGCGCGTACGCGCGTTGGTGCGCGTGCGCTGCCCGCGCACCGGCAGGTTGCGACGATGCCGCTGACCGCGATAGCTGCCGATTTCGATCAGCCGCTTGATGTTCATATCCACTTCGCGGCGGAGGTCGCCCTCTACCTTGAAGGTGCTGCGGTCAATGACCTCGCGCAGCCG
>DASYGC010000237.1:0-3658 GCA_036000225.1 Ktedonobacterales bacterium
CTTTTCGGCATCCTGCGGATGCAGAATGCCTTTGACGACCAGCGGCCCTTTCCAGCGATCGCGGTATTGGGCGACTTCTTCCCACGTGAATGCGCCGCCCATTTCGCGGCGCGCGAAGGCCACCATCTTATTGATTGTTACCACCGGCGTGAATTTGGTTTGAAACCAGCGGATTGAATTTGCTGTTACGTGACGGGCGCCTTGGCGGCATTCCTGATATGGGCGGGAAGATACGTGCTGCTGTGCCAGCGCTGATTGGGGCAGCCTGCAGCCCGATCCGATTGAGCATGCCGCCGTGCTCGGGCCAATCAAGGCCAAGCCCTGCGGGTGGCCGCGAAGGTCGCGGCCAGCCTTGACAGGCCCTGCGCGCGACGGCGGCGAGATTTGGTGGTCGGGACGGAAGAATGCTCGCGGCGCGGGTCGAACCAAAGAATGGACCCAAGAAGAGAACAGTGTTCAGCAGGGCGGATGGTTGCCGAACAGGTCGAGTTGCCAAGAATGGTCGTCACGTTTGGGCGTGATGGATTGGTAGTGACGGCGTATTTGGGCAAAGTGGGTCGCCTCGAATTGCAAGGCGAGCTCCATCAGGGCGTCGGCAATGTAAGCGGCGGCTTCATCGGAGACGGCGTATTCGGGCGAATTGGCTGGACGCTTGTGCGTCATCGTGGTCGCTCCGGGCTTACTCCTCGATCTCATCCTTCATGCGGAAGCTTTTGCCTTCGATGACGACGGTGTCGGCGTGGTGCAGCACGCGATCGAGGATGGCGGAGGTCAAGGTGCTGTCGTTGTTGAAGATCTGCGACCAGTGTTTGTAGGCGCGGTTGGTGGTGATCACCATCGGGGCGCGCTCGTAGCGCTGGCTGATTATCTGGAACAGCAAGTCTGCGCCGTGCTTGTCGATGGGAAGGTAACCGAGCTCATCGACAATCAGTACGGCGGGCTTGAGGTAACGTTTGAACTCGCGCTTGAGGCGGCCGGCGGACTGGGCCGCGGCCAGGGTGTTGATAATGTCGATGGCCGTGGTGAACAGCACCGAGTGTCCATTCAGGCAGGCAGCGTGGCCCAGAGCGATCGACAAATGCGTCTTGCCGAGGCCGACGTTGCCGATCAGGACGACGTTGGTCTGGGTTGCGATGAAGGCCAGACGGAACAGGTTCTGGATTTGCGGGCGGTTGATCTTTTTGGGCCAGCTCCACTGGAAGTCATCGAGGGATTTGAGCACGGGAAAGCGCGCGTTCCTGATGCGGCGCTCGATGCTGCGGTTCTCGCGCATCGTGGCCTCGCCCTCAACCAGTTGCTCCAGATAATCCAGGTGCGAGCGCTGCTGCTCGGCGGCCCTGGTGGCCAAGGCCTGGTAGTGGCTTTGGATGTAGGGTAGGTGCAAACGCTGCAGCTGCGCGTCCAGTCGCGTCAGGTCAGTCGGGGTCATGATCGTTTACCTCGTAGGCGTTGAGGTCCGGGGGAGCGATGTCGATGTCGAGCAGGTCGTGGCGACGGGTGAGTTGCAATGGTCCTGGTTCCGGCAGCGCGCGGGCGCGGGTCTCCAGAATGTTGGTGATGTACTCGGCACTGAAGGCCTGGAAGGCGAGCCCGTCGGTAATGGCTCGCGCCACCGCATCGGCGGGGTAGATCTCGGCCAGGGCGAGAATCTTGCGGACGTGGTGGCGGGCATTGAGCCTGCGCTGCTCCAGGCCGTCGTAATAGGCTGTCGCATCCGGCGACAGTGCCAGGAAGTGCATCATCAGGCGTTGTTCGCGGGCACGGCTGCGCTGGGCGATCAGACCCTTGGCGTGGTCGGGATCCTCGATGTCCTCGTGACGACCATAGCGGCGCGTGTGACGGGCGATGAGCTGGTTGTCGAAGTAGATGCAGACCCGGTCCGGATAGGCTTTGACTGTCAATCGGCGGTGAGCGTATGCGGCAGGAACGGAATACTGATTGGTGTCCAGGGTGATGCGGAACTGGCTGGAGGCGACGCTGGTTGAAGTGAGCGCGATGTCGTAGGGGTGCGGGTTGAGCGGTCCCAGATGCGGACGCTCTTGCGCCAACAAATCGACGGGTCGCTGTTGCGTTTCGCCGTGGATGCGGACGTTGGCGATGGTGTCGAGCCAGACCTGTGCGGCCGCGTGGATCGTGCTGAAATCGGTCAACTCGAAGCCATGCAGAAAATTCTTTTTGACGTAGCCTACACCAGACTCCACGCGCCCCTTCTCGTTGCCGCGGGCGACATTGCAGGCCTCGATTGCAAAGCCGTGGTGGCGGGCAAAGTCGAGATAGCGCGGATTGAACACCGGAGCAGCGCCGGCCAGGCGCTGCAGAACCGCCGATTTGAGATTGTCGACCATGATTTTGGACGGCACGCCACCCAAAGCCGCGAAGGCGTGTTCGTGGCAGGCGAGGAAATGCTCCATGGTCTGGGAGACAGTGAACTCCACAAACATTTGGCGGCTGAACGCCAGCACCATGACGAAGAACGAAAGCCGGCGTTGAGTATTGCCTACCGCGACGGTTCCGTAGGCACCCCAGTCGACCTGCGCGCACTCGCCGGGAGCGAAGTGCAGCTTCAGATAGACCGGCCGCTTGGTAGGCCGGATGCGGCGGACGTAATCCCGCAGGATCGTCACGCCGCCGCGGTATCCCTCCTCGCGCAAACGCTGGAAGATTTGCTGAGCGCTATACGGGTGGGTGTCCAACAGTCGCGTGATGCGCGGCTTGAAGGGATCAAGAACACTGCCGCGCGGCCGGCAGCGCCGCGGCTCGAAGCGCGGACGCGCCGCCCACGTGGCGACCGTCCTCGGGTCAAGGCCCAGCGCCCGGGCGGTCTGCGCGATCGTCAGGCCCTGGCGATCATGGCAGTCGTGGATCTTGGAAAACGTCTCGTAATCGATCACGACCGGCTCCGCAGTCAGGCGCGGGTGTTGCCGCCCACGCCGCGGATGTAGCGAGAATGTCTTGCCCCAGTCGTAGCAAACGGTCCGTGGTGCGGACGATGTCATCTTGTAACGGTGTTCCGACGATATGGGCGATTAAGCCAATCAGAACAGCAGGTTGCGCCGTCAAGACCTCTTGTAACGGCGACCGCGCCGGATTGGCTGTTTCGACCGCGGAACCAATGGGTTGCGCCATTGAGACATCTTGTAGCGCAGTGCCGGCAGGTGGACCCTTGCGCCAATAGCCGGGATGGCGCGACCGCCACGCCTGGACCCGGGCGACATTCACCGGGCCGCGGAAGTAGCCTTGGTTCTCGGGCGCGGCGAGCCAGCGTGCTTGGCTGGCGACTTTGCTGGCCGCTCTGCAGGCGGGGACCGAGCAGTAACGCTGGTGATGGCGGTTACGCGGGTCGGGCCGAAATAACTTCAGACAGCACTTGCATTTACGGCGCTCGCCACCGGCCATCGCGTCCCCTCCTGCGAGGACGCATCATCAGTCAACCCAATGCTTGTCGGTCTCGATGTTTGGAATGAGCCGTCGCGTTCCTTCGCTATCCCGGGCCGTTCAATCGAGCGTGCCGCCGTGGGCTACGATTGCAAATTCAATCCGCTGGCTTTAGGGCAGATTCAGAACGGTGCTGACAACGTCTACTGCTTCGCAAAGGCAGCCGATGCCGACACATTCATGCGCCGCTTCGGCGGTGAAACATTCGAACCAAAACAGCGAG
>DASYGC010000238.1:0-3888 GCA_036000225.1 Ktedonobacterales bacterium
GGCGATGCGCTGGTGGTGGGGGTCAACTCGGATGCCTCCACGCGCCGGCTCAAGGGGCCGGCGCGGCCCATCGTCGCGCAGGGTGCGCGGGCGGACGTGCTGGCCGCACTGACGTGCGTGGATGCCGTCACGATCTTCGACGAACTCACCGCCAGCGCGCTGATCGCCGCGCTACGGCCCGCGGTCTATGCCAAGGGCGGCGACTACGCTGGCCGCGGCGCGCGCAGCACCCCGCGCACGATCGGACCCGACGAACTGCGTCGCGGCGCCGCCGGGGCACTGCCTTCCGCGAGCGACCTGGCTGGCCTCTTCGCGCGGCTGCCCGAGGCTCCAGTCGTGGCAGAGTACGGCGGCATGGTGTGCCTGATCCCCTATCTGCCAGGGCACTCGACCACCGAGCTGATCGCGCGGATCACCGACCACGCCCAACCTCCCGACGCATAGTGAATGCGCGGTGCGGAAGGCGGCTCCGCTCGCATGATGCCCGGCACGCCATGGCATGGCGCATAGCGAACCGTGACGCGCGGCTGCCGTTCTCGTGCGCCACACCCGGATGAGTAGGCCTTTGTCGCGTATGTTTGACCATGGAAGATCGATCGGCTAGGATAGAGGCTATGCAACAAGAACCACACCCGCTCGCGGGCGCGCTGCGTTTTCAGACCATCCTCATCACCGGTGGGGCGGGGTTCGTCGGCTCCAATCTGGCGATCTGGCTCAAGTCGCGCTACCCCGCAACCCACATCATCGCGGCGGATAACCTGCGGCGCGGCGGCTCGGAGACCAATCTGCCACGGCTGCGCGAGCATGGCATCGAGTTTGTGCACTGCGACATTCGCAACCCTGAGGATCTGCGCCTGGAACGGCGCCCGATTGACCTGATTCTGGAGTGTTCCGCCGAACCTTCGGTGTTGGCGGGCTATGCCGACGCGCCCGATTATGTCATCAACACCAATCTGGTGGGCACCATCAACTGCCTGGAACTGGCGCGTCGCTGTGGCGCCAGCGTGGTCTTCCTCTCCACCAGCCGTGTCTATCCCATCGCGACGCTGAACACGTTGGCCTGGGGGGAGACCGACACGCGCTTCGTGCTCTCCGACGCGCAGTCGGTGCTGGGCGCGTCGGCGCATGGCATCGCTGAGACGTTTCCGCTGGAGGGCGCGCGCTCGCTGTATGGCACGACGAAATTGTGCTCTGAACTGCTGATCCAGGAATACGGCGCGATGTACGGCATCCCCTATATCATCAACCGCTGCGGCGTGCTCACCGGGCCGTGGCAGATGGGCAAGGTGGATCAGGGAGTCTTCACGCTGTGGGTCGCGATGCATTATTTTCAGCGCGACCTGAGCTACATTGGCTGGGGCGGCGCGGGCAAACAGGTGCGCGACCTGCTGCATATCGCGGATCTGGCCGACCTGCTGGACATCCAACTGGGCCGGTTCGCCGAGTTCTCGGGGATGACGTTCAACGTCGGTGGCGGCGTGGCATCGAGTCTCTCGCTGTGTGAAACAACCGAACTATGCCAGGAGATCACGGGGCATACGATCCCCATACAGCATGTGGATGTTAACCGGCCCGCCGATCTGGCGTTATACATCACAGACCACCGCCGCATCACACAGGCGACTGGCTGGGCGCCCCGGCGCACGCCACGGGAGACGCTGGCGGCGATCTACGACTGGATCCGATCGGCGGAGCCACTGGTGCGGCATATCTGGGCGGGGTAAGGAAGAGGGGGAGACGCGGCATGGCTGTGGCTATCGTCACCGGTTCGGCCGGTCTGATTGGCTCGGAAACGGTCCAGTTCTTTTGCGGGCTGGGCTTCGAGGTCGTCGGCATTGATAACGACATGCGCCGCACGTTCTTCGGCGAGGAGGCCTCCACGACGTGGAACCGTCTCGCCCTGCAGCGGCGCTTTGCGGGCAGCTATCACCACCGCGATATCGATATTCGCAACCAGGCGGGCGTGGAAGAGATCTTCCGACACTACGGCAAGGATATCAGCCTGGTGGTGCATACGGCGGCGCAGCCCTCGCACGACTGGGCCGCGCGCGACCCGCTCACCGATTTCACGATCAATGCCAATGGCACGCTGCAGGTGCTGGAAGCGACGCGCAAGTTCTGCCCGGAAGCCGCCTTCATCTTCACCTCGACCAACAAGGTGTACGGCGACGCGCCCAACCGGCTGCCGCTGACCGAGGGGGAGACGCGTTGGGAGATCGATCCCGCGCACCCGTACTGGCCCGGCATTGATGAGCAGATGACGATTGATGGCAGCACCCACTCGCTCTTTGGCGTCTCCAAGGCCGCCGCCGATCTGCTGGTGCAGGAGTATGGGCGCTACTTCCACATGCGCACCGCGGCGTTCCGCGGCGGCTGCCTGACGGGGCCGAATCATTCCGGCACGGCGCTGCACGGGTTTCTGGCCTATCTGCTCAAGTGCGTCGTCACACGGACGCCCTATACGGTCTACGGCTACAAGGGCAAGCAGGTGCGCGACAACATCCACAGCGCGGACATGGTCGCGGCGTTCTACCAATTCTATCTGAAACCGCGCGAGGGCGAGGTGTACAATATGGGCGGCGGGCGGCACAGCAACTGCTCGATGACCGAGGCGATCGCGCTGTGCGAGGAGATCGCGGGCCAAGAATTGCGCTGGACGTACACCGACACCAACCGCATTGGCGATCACATCTGGTACATCAGTGATACCGGCAAGTTCAAGTCGCACTACCCTGAGTGGCGCCAGGAGTACAATCTGCGCCAGTTGCTCGATGATATCTACGCGAAGAATGTGGAACGCTGGACCGCGGCAGGTGCATCTGAGGTAGGCAGATGAACTATTCCATCATAATCCCCGCCCACAACGAAGAGGAAGGGATACGCCCAACCGTCGAGCGGCTGCACGACATGCTGACGGCGGCGAGCATTCCGTTCGAGATCGTGGTGATCAACGATCACAGCACCGACCGGACCGAACAGGTCCTCGAAAAGTTGTCGCGCGAGGTGCGCACGTGCCGCTATGTGAACAATCAGAAGCCGGCAGGCTTTGGCTTCGCGATCCAGACGGGCCTCGAGCAGTTTCGCGGTGATGCCGTCTGCATCGTGATGGCCGACGCGTCCGACGACCCGCGCGATGTCGTCACGTATTATCGCAAGCTGGAGGAAGGCTATGAGTGCGCCTTCGGCTCGCGCTTCATGCGGGCGAGCCGCGTAGTGGATTATCCGCGCCTCAAGCTCTTCATCAACCGGCTAGCGAACTGGTTCATCAACGTGCTCTTTGGCCTGCACTTCAACGACACGACCAACGCCTTCAAGGCGTATCGGCGCGAAGTGATCGCGGGGGTGATGCCGATTCTTTCGCCGCACTTCAACATCACCGTCGAGCTGCCACTCAAGGCGATCGTGCGGGGCTTCAGTTATGCGGTGGTGCCCATCTGCTGGTATAACCGCGCCACGGGGGTCTCGAAGCTCAAGATCAACGAGATGGGCAGCCGCTATCTGTTCATCGTGCTGTATGTCTGGCTGGAACACAAGCTCGCACGGGGTGATTACCGGCGGCGCCCGACGGCAGCGCCCGTAGCGCCGGCAGCGCCGGCAGCGCCGGTGGCAGTACCCGCGCTGGAAGTCGCGCCCGCGCCGCCGCCACTGGCGAGCAGTTAGAGCGATTTGCCGGTGCGCCAGGGCCACCAGGGCGAGCGCATCGGCCATGCCTGGAGGCGCGCGTAACGGCTGGCGGGCTGTGCCAGGGGGAATGCCCCTGGCCGCTGGTTCGGCACGCGGCCGCGCGCCGCTCGGCTACCCGAGAACATTGGGCAGGTAGATGGAGATGTTCAAGCGCGTGTTCCGCGCCACCAGGTGATAGTGCGTGATCAGCGTCTGATACAGGGT
>DASYGC010000239.1:0-2043 GCA_036000225.1 Ktedonobacterales bacterium
GCAGATGCCAGTTGGTGTCGCGCTGGTAGGCCTGGCCCATACGCAGCACGGTGACCTCGTCGAAACGCCGCCCCACGAGCTGCAGCCCGATGGGGAGCCCCGCATCACTGAACCCGCAGGGCACCGTCAGCGCGGGCTGGCCGCTCATGTCGAAGGGGAAGGTCAGGCGCAGCAGTGCTACAGTGGCCTCCTCTTCGCGACCAGCCACCAGCAGCGGGCGCTCCACATCGGCCACACGCGGCGCCACCAGCGGCAGCGTGGGGGTGACGAGCACATCCACCCGGTCGAAGAGCGCCTCCATCTCGCGCTCGAACGCCTGCCGGGCGCGTTGCGCGCGGATGTAGTCCGCGGCGGTGTAGTCCGCGCCGCGTGCCAGCGCCGCGCGCGTGGCGGGCAGGTAGCGCTCGGCCTGTGCCGGCCACCATCCGGCGTCAGTGTGCGCGGTGGTGGCCTCGGGCCGCTGCACCGCGCGGTAGACCTCAAAGAGATCGTCCACCGCCGCCGGCACGCGCACCTCCTCGACGACCGCGCCCAGCGCCGCCAGCACGCGGATGGCCGCGCGCACGGCAGCCTCGACTTCAGGCTCGACGTGCGCGAAGAAATAGTTGGACGGCACGCCCAGCCGCAGCCCCCCGACGATCGCGAGCGAGTCTTCGACCGCTTCGACGAAGTGCATCGGTTCCGTGTCGCCATCGTGCAGCGCCCCGTGTATCGGCCGCAGCGGCTCACACAGTTCGCCGTTGACCAGCCCATCCAGCAGCAGCGCGCAGTCCGCCACCGAGCGCGCGATCGGCCCGACGTGGTCGAGCGACCAGCTGAGTGGGATCACCCCCGTCGCATCCACCAGCCCATAGGTTGGCTTGAATCCCGTCACCCCGCAGCACGCCGCCGGAATGCGGATCGAGCCGCCAGTGTCGGTGCCGATGGCGCCCAGGCATTCGCCCGCCGCAACCGCCGCCGCCGATCCGCCGCTGCTGCCGCCGGGGACGCGCGCGAGATCCCAGGGATTGCGCGTGGGCGGCGTGAAGGTACCGTAGGCGAACTCGTGGGTGTTGGTCTTGCCCAGCAACACCGCGCCGGCCGCGGCCAGGTAGCCCACAATCGGAGCATCCGCGTCAGGTACGTGGTCGGCCAGCACCCGCGAGCCAGCCGTGGTGCGAATGCCGCGTGTCGCGATCAGATCTTTGAGCGCGATGGGGATGCCCGCCAGCGGACCCGAAAGGCCGACCGGCGGCGTCGCGCCCAACTTGCCCGTCTCGCCGTGGCGCTCGACCTCCAGCAGGGCGTCGGCGTTGCGCGCATCGGCCAGCGCCCGCTCGCGCGTCACGGTCACGAAGGCTCGCACCCGATCGTCCACCGCCGCGATGCGCGCCAAACACTGCTCGGTCAGCTCAACCGCCGAGATTTCCTCCGCGTAGAGCTTCTCGCTCGCCTCGGTCAGCGTCGCGATCTCGTCCATCCCGGCCATCGGCTCACCTCCCGGGCACACGGCACTTCGCCCCTCGCGTATATCGCGCGTATGCCGCCATGATAGCATCTACATCACGACACGGGCCAAGCGATTTACCTGGCACACCGCCCGGTCTGTCCGATTAGGTGCCCGTTGCGCGTTGGCTGCACGACCGATCGGTCTGACACCGTGGATGAGCTCCAGTAGAAAGAGCCCGCTATGCCCGCACCCGACGCCCCGGCTTCGACCTCGCCTCCGGCCTTGAGCAGCTTCGCGGCGCTGCTCGAACGCTGCCAGCGGCCGCTGTACACCTTTGTGTGCGGCATCGTGAACGACGACGAGCAGGCGCGCGACCTTGTGCAGGATACCTTCGTCGACGCCTGGCGCGTGGCCCAGCGCTCTGCGCCGCCCTTCGATGATCTCGCGGCGGACTCCGGGATCCGCCGGTGGCTCTTCCACGCCGCGTACAATCGCGCGGTTTCCGCCTGGCGCCGGGGACGCCTGATCCAATGGCACTCGCTGGACCGGCCACGACCTATCACAACTGGCTGGCAGGCGGCGCCGTCTTCGATGGAAGATCAGGTGATCGAGGC
>DASYGC010000240.1:0-7582 GCA_036000225.1 Ktedonobacterales bacterium
GTAGAGGCCCTGGTAGATCGCTTCGGTGATGTAGGGCAGGTAGGGTGCTAACAACTTGAGGACGGCTAGCAGGGCATGGTAGAGCGTCCACTGCGCGGCAAGCCGGGACAACTGATCCGTTGTGGTGCCGTTTGCCGTTGCGCCATCGGTGGCGGTGACCCTCGCCGTTGCGCTACTGGTGGCGCTGTACAGACGGGCTTTGGCGAGTTCTAGGTAGTTGTCGCACAGGTCCGACCAGAAGAAACGTTCGACCTCGGCGCGCGCGGCGGCGAACTCGTAGCCGTCCAGCTCGGTGGTGGCACTCGCGATGGTGCGCGCGAGGCGGGCGAGCAGCCAGCGGTCGGTGGGAAGCAGCGCGGGTGGTGGCTCGGGTGACGGGGTGAAGTCCGCCAGGCGGCTTTCGGCGAAACGCGCGGCGTTCCACAGCTTAGTGACGAGGCGGCGACCGGTGGCGATGGTATCGGCGTTGAAGGGGCTATCCGCGCCGGTACGTGCGCTGGTGGCCCAGTAGCGCAGGGCGTCGGCCGATTCGCGCTCCATGACCTCCAGCGGGCCGGTCTCGTGGTGCTCCTTCGACTTCGAGATCTTGTGGCGGTCGGCGGAAAGCCCGTGGCCGGAGATCATGATCGTGTGCCAGGGGATGTCGCCGGTGTGGTAGAGCGCCTTGACGATGCTGTAAAACGCCCAGGTGCGGATGATGTCCTGGCCCTGAGGATGCAGGCTGGCGGGGCAATGGCGCGCGAACCAGGCGGGGTCGTCCGGCCAGCGCCCGATGATCAGCGGGGTGCACGAGGATGTGGCCCAGGTGTCCATGACATCCGGCTCGGGCGCGAAGTCCTGGCTGCCACAGGCGCAGGGGTGGAGCGGCTGGGTCTGGTGTGGATCGAGCGGCAGTTGTTCCAGTTCCGCCAGCAGGGTTTCGCCGCAGGCGCGGCAGGTCCAGGCGGGGAAGGGGACGCCAAAGTAGCGCTGGCGCGAGATGCACCAGTCCCATTGCAGTTGCTCGACCCACTGCTCGTAGCGGATGCGCATGTGCGCGGGCTGCCAGGTGATGCGCCGCCCCGCCGCGAGCAGTGGGTCCTTGTGGTCGAGGACCCGGATGAACCACTGGCGCGTGTCGAGATATTCGACGGGGGTGCCACAGCGTTCGTGGGCGCCAACGCTATGCTCGATCGTTTCCTGGGCCAGGATATGGCCGGCCGCGGCCAGATCGGCCAGGATACTGGCGCGCGCCTGGATGGTGGGCAGGCCGGCGTAAGGGCCAGCGAGCGCGGTCAGTCGCCCGTCGCGACCGATGGCGCCGCGCAGCGGCAGGTGGTGGGTGCGCCACCATCGAACGTCGCTGGCATCGCCAAACGTGCAGCACATGACGGAGCCGCTGCCTTTGATGGGATCGGCGGCCTCGTCGGCCAGGATGGGGACCTCCCGATCGAAGAGCGGCGTGCGCGCGGCACCACCGATCAACGACTGGTAGCGCGGGTCGGCGGGGTGAACGAAGATGGCGACGCAGGCCGGCAGCAACTCGGGACGTGTGGTCGCGATCGGCAGCGCCGCGCCATCGGGCAGACGGAACGCGATGGTGGTGAATCGGGCCGGCAGTGGGGTGTCGTCAACCTCCGCCTGGGCAATCGCGGTTTGGCATTCAGGACACCAGAGGGCGGGAGCTCGCTGGACATAGGTCAGGCCGGCGCGGTGCAACTGGATAAACGACCACTGCGAGACACGGCGCGCTTCGGGCGCAATGGTGGAGTAGCGGTAGCTCCAGTCAATGCTGAGGCCGAGACGCCGCCAGAGCAGCTCGAAGCGATCTTCGGCCAGATGGGTCTGTTCGAGGCAGGCGGCGATGAAGGCCGCGCGTCCCAGGTCGGTGGCGCGCTGGCCGATGGTCTGCTCGACGTAGCGCTCGGTGGGCAGGCCGTTGTCGTCGAAGCCCATCGGATAGAAGACGTTGTCGCCGCGCATACGCCGGTAGCGCGCGATGACATCGGCCTGCGCGTACGAATAGCAGTGGCCGAGGTGGAGCTGGCCCGAGACGGTGGCCGGTGGGGTGTCGAGACTGAAAGTCGGTCTCGAACTGGACGGATCATAGGCGTAGGTGTCGCTGGTAGCCCAGTGCTGGGCCAGATCGGGTTCCGCCTGGCGGAAGTCATAGCGGGTGGGCAGCATGGTGAGTACCCTTTCACGATGCGCGTCGTATGGGCAACCTGCGCACACGACAAAAAACGCCGCCTCATCCCAAGGACGAGGGCAGCGCTCGTGGTACCACCTTGCATTCGATGATTGGCCCGCCCAACCCGATCGGGGCCGCTCATCCTCCAAACGGCGCTAACGGGCCGCACCCGGAACGTCCTACTGGCGGCGCGCTGCCGCTTCGGACGTTCGGCTCCCGAGCCACGTTCGCGGTCCACATCCGAAAGAGGCTCGCACCCGGTGGCCTCTACTCGCTGGCGGATGGGTTGGTCGCTACTCCGCTCGTTCGACGTCGTCGCGATTTAGTTGTTGGTGATAGGGTACCGCCTGGAAGGCAGGAATGTCAAGCCGCGGAGTGCGTATCAGCATGAGCTGATCAGTGGACAACACCCGCTTGACAGCGCCCGCTCCCATTGGTAAGCTGCCAATTGACACAACGCCGCAAAGCCACGTGAGCAAGGAGACACGGTGAGCAAGATATTCATCTCATACCGGCGCGCCGACAGCGCGACCGCCTGCGGACGCATCTACGACCGGCTCGCCGCGCGCTTCGGCAAAGAGGCGGTGTTCAAAGATGTGGACTCGATCCCACTGGGGGCGAACTTCAAAAGCTATATCGACGGCGTGATGGCGCAATGCGCGGTGGAACTCGTCGTGATTGGGCCCAAGTGGCAAGAGATCGCCAGCGAGCAGGGGCAACGGCGGCTGGATGATCCCAGCGATGTCGTGCGGCTGGAGATCGAAGCGGCGCTCAAGCGTGGACTGCTCGTGGTTCCCGTGCTGGTGCAGAATGCCATGATGCCGGCCCCCGAGCGCCTGCCGCCAAGCCTCCAGGAGCTTGCCTATCGCAACGGCATGCCCGTGCGCGACGACCCCGACTTCGAGGGCGACATCCGCCGCCTGATCGCCGCGCTGGAACGCTTCATGCCCGCACCCGCGGCCACCTATGCGCCGGTGCCCGCCGCGAATCCGGTGTATGCCGCCAACGCGCCGATGATGGCTTATCCGCAAGGATACGCTGTCGCCGCGATGCCTTCAGCGCCACCGCTGCCACCCGTCACCGGCCATCCCGTATTGCGCTGGGGTGGAATCTGCGCCGCTATCGCGGCGGTAGCGATCGTGTTGTACGGCATTGTGTATGCCACCGCGCATGCCATTTCCCAACCATTCGATGTCACTGCGGTTATCGTTACCCTGGCAATGCCCTTCCTGGCCTCGCTTTTGACCACACGGCAAACCGGCCGCCAGAATCTGGGGGTCCGCGCCGCAATGCTTGCCAGCATTACGGATGGCGTGGTCCTAATTGCCTGCTTCATCATTCTCAGCAAGTACTTCCCCGTGAGCACCGGCACGGTGCTCTCCACCAGCGCGCAATACAATGCTCAATTCCTGGTAGCTCTCCTGACGGCAATTCTGATTCCCGGGTATTTTGGGATCAGTAGCCTGCTGGGAGTGTTGGGCGGCTCAATTGGGATGCGAATATACAAGCGAACGGCTAAATGACTGCCTGGGGGCGCATCGTCCAGACACGTCGTCAGGCTAGGGGGTTGGCACGCTGAGAAACTGGCGGACCAGACGGTACAGTTCTTCCAACTCGAAGGGCTTGGGCAGCACATCAATAATCTGTCCTGAAAACTGGTCCGCCAACGCCGTGGCGGCCTGCGGGCTGGTGGACGCCAGCAGCACCGGCAGCTTGCGCAAATCGGCGCTGGCACACAAGGCTTCGAGCAGGTACCGGGCGTCGGAGATAAAGGGCACGTAGTCGAGCAGGATGAGATCGGGTTGGGACGAGCGAAAGTTTTCCAGCGTGACCTCGGGATTCGGACGCAGTTGCTCCACCACTACTCGCAGGTTGACGTCAGCAAGCACCTCACGGATCAGTTCCAGGAACTCCGCGTTGTTGTTGAGAACATACAGCAGCGGCTTGCCATCCGCAGCGGGCCGCGGAGGTAATGGCATGGGTTCGTCAGTCGTGTCCAATTCGCGACCTCCTGGGCGCCTGGGGAGAGAGAAAAGTGGCCGGGTGAATAGCCAACGAGGGCGTAACGAGGCCGGAGGGCGTGCAATCCGTACATTCCTTCGAACGGCGATGGCGTTGAGCACGGTGATGCCCGGCGCACCTCTATCATAGCTCATAGCTGATACGAAGGTTCCGCAACGAGGGTTCGATCCATCCGGCGCAGGCCGCGACCCATCAGCAGGACGTGTTTGGAGGAGCGGGAGCATCGAACTTGGCGAATAGCGGCGCGGGAACCGGCAATGGCTGACCGGGAGCGACAGGCTCAGCTGCCCAGGGGGTACGTGCCACGTCACCGGTGAATCCAAGCAACTCATGCAGGCGCTGTGAGGCGTGAGGCAAGTAGGGGGCGAAGAGGGTCTTGAGCGCGTTGAGCACTTGAAGCATCACGAAGATCGTCGTAGCCGCTTCGTCCGGCTGCGTCTTAATCGTCTTCCACGGCGCGCGTTCCTCCAGATAGCGATTGGTCGCGCGCGCCAGGCCCATCGCCGCGCCCAAGCCATCGCGCAGGCGCACGGCTCCAAGGGCGGCGGCCGCGGAGGTCAGGGCCGCGCGCGCCGCGGCCAGGATGGCCTCATCGGCGGGGCGCAATGGCCCTGGCTGGGGCACACGCGCCTGAAAGTGACGCTGGGCGAAAGTGAGCACGCGATGTACGGCGTTGCCATAGGTGGCTACCAGTTCGTCGTTGTTGCGCCGCACCAGTTCCTCGTAACTGAAGGTGGTATCGCGCTCCTCGGGCATGGTGGCGGCCAGATAATAGCGCAGCGCATCAGGGCCGTAGGCATCCAGCGCATCGGCGGTCCAGATGACGTTGCCAAGCGAGGTGGAGGCTTTGACGCTGCCGGTGACCATGAATTCGGTGGCGGGAACGTCGTAGGGCAACGCCAGACTCCCCACGCCCAGCAAAATGGCGGGCCAGATGATGGTGTGGAAGGCTATATTGTCTTTGCCGACAAAGTAGTACGCGCGCGCTGGCGCCTCGCCGCTCGCTCCCAGGCGCCACCACCGTTCCCAGCGGGTAGGGTCGCCCTGAAGCTCGGCCCACTCCCGACTGGCGGAGAGATAGCCGATGAGCGCGTCGAACCAGACGTAGATGCGCTTGCCAGGATAGCCGGCTACGGGCAGCGGGACGCCCCACTCGAGATCGCGGGTGATGGCGCGTGGCTTGAGGCCCTCTTTGACCCAGTTGAGCGCGAAGTTGAGCACATGGGGACGCCAGTGACCGGATTTCGCCTGAAGCCAGGCGATCAAGGGTGCTTCGAATTGCGGGAGATCCAGCAGAAAGTGCTCGGTCGGCAGGATTTCGATGGTGCTGTCGCGGCTGCCGCAGAGCCGGCAGCGGGGGGCGATGAGCTGCGTGGGATCGAGGGGACGCCCGCAGTTGTCGCATTGGTCGCCACGGGCGGCCAGGTACTCACAGTAGGGGCAGGTACCTTCAATGTAGCGATCGGGGAGGAAGCGGCGGTCGGTGGGACAGTAGGGCGAGTCCATCGAATCTGTGAAGAGATAGCCTTGCTCCAGCAAGCGGAGAAAGACCTCCTGGGTGACACGATGGTGGTTGGGCGTGGTCGTCTCGGTGTACAGGTCCCAGGAAATGGCCAGACGCCGCGAGATGGCGACGATTTGTGGGTGATAGCGCGCCACCAGCTCCCGTGGGGTGATGCCGGCGCGCTCGGCATCAATGGTGATCGGGGTGCCATGCTCATCACTGCCGGACACCATCAGCACCTCATTGCCGGCCATGCGATGGTAGCGGGCAAAGATGTCGCCGGGCAGGAATGAGCCAGCGATCTGACCGACATGCGTGGCACTGCGCGCGTAGGGCCAGGCGACGCAGACGAGAATGCGTTCGGGCAGGGCATGGGGTGCGGTCATGGCGATCCCTCTCTGGTTGGTCATGGGGGCTAAAGGAAAAGGGCCGCCCATGCTGGGGCAGCCCTTTCGGGTCGGAATAGACCGGAGTACAATGGCTCAGGCGGCGAGCAGCATAGTCGTCAGGATGCGCGGCTATCCGCGTGTGGGCATGGCCATGTGGATCACAGCAGTGTCAGGCACGGGAGCCACCTTGTCGAGCGGATTTGCCGTAGTATACGAGAAGACGCGCTTGCGATGTCAAGATGCGTGTGGGGCACTGGCGTGAGTCCCGCGTCGCTTGACGCTCGTCAGCAGTCGTGATAGCCTCACGCTGGAGATCTGTTGGTGCGGAGAGGGTAGCGTGGGGGTGGTGTCACTGCCGCAAATCGCGGCATCATCTGAGGGCATCCGCTTCTCCCGCCGCTCGCGATGGTGCCAGCGCGGTGGACCGGCACGCGGTGAACCGGCACACAACATGCCGCCAGCGTTCGGTGCCGGCCACCACAAACCTGGCCCAGCGCGTGCGACCGCAGTGGCATCCAGGGCGCTGACGACGGCGAGCTGGGGAACTAGCACTTGAAAGGGAGTGGGTGGCTACATGGATGAGGGACACGGCCAACCACCACGCCAACGCGGTCCACGCGGGGATGGTCCCGCGCACCGGTCGTCACCACCACCCAACGGGCAGCCGGCTGGCGGTTTGCTCAGGCGCTTCGGCGCGGGCACGCCGCCCGATGCGGGCCGGGCCGGTGGGCCGCCTCCGGCGCGGCGCGCGGGCGGGCCCGCACAGGCGCCAGTCGCGTCACAGCCGCGCCCAAATGGCGCGCCCGGCCGCACCAGTGGCCGCGAAGGCGATGAGCGGCGACAAGGAACCGCTCCGCCTGGAGGTGGTGGCCTGCTCAGCCGGTTTTCGCGCATGGAAGGCGCGGCGAACCAGGCCTGGACGGCGTTCACCGGGCAGGTGCGCCGCACCGCGGAAGAGGTGTTGCACCCCGATCGGCGGCCCGCCGAGGGAGACTGGCGCGCCAGCGACTATGACCCGCGCGATCTGGATGCAATGATTGACACGCTGGATGAAGAGCGGCGCGACTCCCGTGCCGCGCCCGCGCGCCGTGGCGCGAATCGTCGCGACGCTGGAGCGGCGACGCCGTGGGCCGGCGCACGCCCACGCGACTCGCGCGGGACACGCGGCTGGGACGACGAGGCGGAGTGGGAGCGCGACTGGGATGCCGGCTGGGAAACCGGCACGTGGGATGCCGGCTGGACGCAAGACGGTGACGGCGCGGGCGGCGGTTGGGACGACGAGGATGACGAGTGGAATGCGCTCGGCGATCACCGCGACGCCGACTGGGCGCACTCGCTGGTCGCGGTAGGCGCGGCGAGCATGGCCGAATTGCCGGTGGGGCGCCTGGCGCGCTTTCGCATGCTGCGGCGCGAACGACCCGCGGCAGCAGCGATGTTGCTCGTGTTTATGCTGGGATTCGTGCTCACTTGTGTCGCGCCGCTGGTGCCACTGGCGCG
>DASYGC010000241.1:0-1657 GCA_036000225.1 Ktedonobacterales bacterium
GGATCGGCGAGCGCGCGCAGTTCACGGTCGGCCTGCCGGCGCAAAAGTGGTAGCTTGGCATCGGCCAGGGGCGCATAGTGGTGCAGAAAGAGGCGCCAGCCATCGGGGGTGGCGATCTGACCGAGGGGGTCGGCTTCGGCCGAGGCCCCACGGAAGGCGGGGGCGTTGACATTGAGCAGGGCCCGCTGCAGCGCCGTCCAATCCTGCAGCGTCGCCACACTGCGCGAGGCGCGCCGCGCGCCAACGAAGACGCGATAGAGCAGGTAGACCTCACCCCGAAAGTCGCGCACCTGGTCGACGCGTGCCAGCGTTTTGCGGCTCTTCGCCTTGACCCGTGCCAGCGCGTCCGGCGCGTAGACGATGTGCTTGGTCGTCGAGAGCCCTGGCGACAACCCGCCGTCAGCCGCATTCCAATAGTGGCGCGTCAGGTCATCCCACTGCGCATCACGCCCTTCCGCCACCACCTCCGCACCCTGCCGTTCCAACTCGCGCGCGGCGACCAAACAGGCCAGGATGTCGACCGTGCCTTCGCCAACATTCTCAAGCGTGAGATCCATGCGCAAGACGCGTTTGCCCGGCTGCGGCGCGGGGCCCGGTGGCTGCGACGGAGCGCCTTCTGAGGGCACCGTCGACGCGACCGACTGACGCGCGGCCTGGGACGACACGGGGAGTTGGTCCGCCGTGGACGCGTGGGAGAGCGAGTAGTCCGCCGTGATGTTCAGGTTGGCCTCGGCATCCAGGCGCTTCTGCCGCTCCGCCTCGGTTAGGCGCTGCTCGCGCTGCAGATTGACGATCTGGCGCAGCGCCAATGGCACGCCCAGCACCGCGATCAGGCCGGTGAGAATCGCGGCGAATGACTGGGCCACCAGACCAAAGTCGTGGAAGTTGGTGAGCCAGGTGTCGGCCAGAATCAAAGGCAAGAGAGCAGACATCGGCTGGCCCCTCCAGTCAAGGCGATACGGTGGTCGCGTGGCGCGTCTGAAGCGCATGCGCTCGTGCGCGGATCAGAGACCGCCGCCGCGGGTCAGGTCGTACGCCAGCTATCATGCCGCATGGCGCGGTTGTCGTCAAGCGGTGACCCAGACAGCAACCGGCCTGGCGATGATGTGACTTGACCCACGACAGCGGCCAGTGCTATAGTTATATCCGACTTGTCCACTCGGAATAGACGATTGTCAGAGCCCTGATCGGCTCAGTAGGGAGGCCAACCATGTTGCGCGTATCCACCCGCGGTGAGTACGGGGTGCGTCTCATGATTGACCTCGCCCGCCACTATGGCGAGGGGCCGCGCTCGCTGACCGAAATCAGCCAGGCGGAGGGACTCGAACTCAAACTGCAGTATCTGGAGCAACTGGTCAAGTGCCTGCGCGAGCACGGACTGGTCGAATCAACCCGCGGCGCCCACGGAGGCTACCGCCTCGCACGCGCGCCCGACCAGATCCATATGGGTGAGGTGGTCCGCGCGCTAGAGGGTCAGATCGCACCGATGATCTGCGCCACCGAAGGTGACATGGCCATCGTGTGCGACCGCCTTGAGGGCTGCTCGACCAAATATCTCTGGGCGCAACTGCGCGATGCGATCAAGCTGACGCTCGATTCGATCTCGCTGGCCGATCTGGTGTTGGAGGCCCAACGCGAGCTGGCCCCGCGACTGATC
>DASYGC010000242.1:0-13065 GCA_036000225.1 Ktedonobacterales bacterium
ATGTCTACTCGCAGATGCGTCTGCATGAGGATACCACTCGCAGTGTCTACCAGGCACTGGCCTCCCGCGCCACCACGCTAGTCAACGAATATCTCACGAGCGTCGCGTACCTGACGCCTGAGATCCTGGCGATTGCCGAGACGCAGCTGAACGATTGGGTGGCCGCGGAGCCCGCGCTGGCGGTCTATCGCCATGAACTCGACGACATCGTTCGTGGACGGCCGCATGTGCTCTCAGCGGAGATGGAGGGACTGCTCGCGCGGGCCTCCGAACTGGGCGACGCGCCCGAGCACATCTATGAGATGCTCGACTACGCCGATCTCAAATTGCCGCTGGTGCACGATGAGCAGGGCCAGGAGGCGCAACTGACCCAAGGTAACTATGTATCGCGCTTTCTCGAGAGCCGCGATCGCGCCGTGCGGCGTGAGGCCTTTGAGGCGATGCTCGGCGTGTATCAGGGCTTCCAGAACACGATTGGCGCCACGCTTGCCGCGCACGTCAAACGCGATCTCTTTTTCGCACGCGCGCGCCACTACGACACGGCACTGGAGGCCAGTCTCGCACCGCACAACATCCCCACCAGCGTTTACGATACCCTGGTTACGACGGTCAACCAGAATCTGCCCCCGCTGCAACGCTATTTGCGTCTGCGCCAGCGCATGCTCGGGTTAGATGAGTTGCACATGTATGATCTCTATGTGCCCATGGTGGCCGAGGTCGAGTACAAGGTGTCGTTCGAGCAGGCCCGCGAGACCGTAGCCAGCGCGCTGGCGCCGTTGGGCGAACGCTATGTCGCGGGTCTGCGGGAAGGGTTTAGCCACCGCTGGATCGACGTCTACGAGAACGAAGGCAAACGTTCTGGCGCCTATAGCGGTGGCTGTTTCAGTACGCATCCCTTTGTGCTGCTGAACTATCAGAAGTCGCTCGACAACGTGTACACCCTGGCGCACGAGATGGGCCACTCGATGCACTCGTATTTCACCTGGCGTACGCAACCCTACGTGTATGGTGGCTATACGATCTTCCTGGCCGAGGTTGCCTCCACACTGAATGAGTCGCTGCTCACGCACTACCTGCTGGAGCGCACCACCGACAGGGCCTTGCGGCTGTACATCATCAATCAGTACCTGGAGACTTTCCGCACCACGCTCTATCGGCAGACACTGTTCGCCGAGTTCGAGCGCGACATCCATACGCGCGCTGAGGCGGGCGAGGCGCTGACGCCGGACTTGCTTTCGACGATCTACAAGGCGCTGTGTGACCGCTATTACGGCGCGTCGGTGGTGGTTGATGATCTGATCGCCATCGAGTGGGCGCGCATCCCGCATTTCTATTCGACGTATTACGTCTATCAGTACGCGACGGGCATTTCCGCCTCCGCAGCCCTGGCGCAGCGGATCATCATCGAAGGGCAGCCGGCGGTGGACCGCTACCTGCGGTTCCTCTCGCGTGGCTCATCGGATTACAGCATCAATTTGTTGCGCGACGCGGGGGTCGATATGTCGAATCCGGCTCCCGTGCAGCAGGCGCTGGATACCTTTGGGCGCTATTTGGACGAGATGGAGCGGCTCGTCGGCTAGGCTCTGGACCCCCGCGGAGGCCGCGCAACGGAGGCAGGGAGGACGTTTGGGCGCCTGGTTCGATCAATTGTTGAATACGATCAGCCTGCATCCGCTGGACTTCGGCTTGCGCGCGGGCGCCATCGGTGCCGTGATTGTCGTGGGCGTCGTCCTGGGTCGCTGGCTGCAATCCATCGTCGATCGCTTTCCTGTGCGCGCGCAGTCGGCGTTTGGCCAGCGCGGTGGACGCCTGAGTCCGCTGCTCATGCGCAGCGGTGTGAGCCGCTGGATCGGCCGCCTCACATTCGCCAGCGTGCTGCTGGCGACGGCGCTGGCAGTGCTCGCCATCGTAGAATATGGCAATCCCGCATGGCCCGCGTTCGATGCGCGGCAACTCTTGCGTGCGCTGGGAAGCGTGACCGAGCAGATCGTCGCGACCCTGGTGGTGGCGCCGCTGGCGGTGGCGGTGGGTCGGCTGTTGCAGCGAGTGACCGTGGCCACACTGGCCGGCCCCCCGATGCGTCTAGACGACAGCCTGTCGCTGCTGGGCAGCCGGGTGGTGTATGTCATCTGCCTCATCGCCGGGGTGTTCATCCTGCTGGCCGTGTGGAATGTGCCGCTGATTCTGCCCGTCACCTTTCTGAGCGCGCTCACCCTGGCGCTGGGGCTGGCGCTGCAAGACGTGATGAAGAACATTTTTGCGGGCATCTATTTGCTCATCGAGCGACCATTCATCATCGGCGATGAGATCACCATT
This sequence comes from Ktedonobacterales bacterium, assembly GCA_036000225.1. Lineage (GTDB taxonomy): Bacteria > Chloroflexota > Ktedonobacteria > Ktedonobacterales > JADMIN01 > DASYGC01. Next base: position 2,317 of record DASYGC010000242.1, read on the forward strand.
ACCACCTTCAGCGGCCGCGTCGAGACCATCCAGTTGCGCATCACCAGTCTGCTCGCGCCCGATGGCCAGCGCGTGCTGGTGCCCAACAGCTTGCTGTTTTCGTCAGCCGTGGTCAACGCCACCGCCGCCCAGCGACGGCGCGCCGAGGTGACGGTATCGCTGCCAGCTGGTGGAACCGAGCACTACGCCCAGGTGGAGGAGCGCATCCTCGCCGCATGTCAACAGGTTGCCGCTGTACTCCAGGATCCCAAGCCCCAGGTGATGCTCAGCCGTGTGAGTCAGGGCAAGATGGACCTGCGTGTGGTGTTCTGGGTGCCTTCGCGCGATGAAGCCCAGGCGCAAACGGCGATTGCCGAGTCGATGGACTCCATCCGCATCGCGCTGGATGGCGCTGAGGTGGCAGTCGCGGGGCTTGTGGCTGCCACCACGTGAGCGGTGGAAACCAGACGACGCCGCGAGTGGTTCGGGGAGGTGGGATGTCTTCCACGGGACGCTGAGCTCATCCCGTTCGGGCGACGACCGCGGCACACGGGCACCGCCGGGCGCGGGCCGCGCATTCCACCGCTCGCATACTCCCGCGTCGGTGATGAGTCTGGAATCGCGCGCGCGGAGGGTACCGCCCGCGCGGTGCATCGGCACGATGTGGTCGGAGAGCGCGACGCGGCCATGGGGACTACCGGGTCTGGCCGCCATCTGCTACACTGAGGCGGGCGCTGAAGGCGCCCGCCTTGCGCGCGCGTGCGATCACCATCGCGTTGCGCTATCGCGTTGCGCTGGGGAGCTGGGGGGTGAGGCGAACAATGCGCGAGGGACCAACTGGTGCGCCCGCGGAAGCTGGGCCGCGCTATGGCATCCTGGGTGGGACGTTTGATCCCCCCCATCTCGCCCATTTGCTTCTGGCGCAGGAGGCGCTGGTCCACCTGGCGCTGGAGCGCGTCTATTTCGTGCCGGCGGGCCAGCCACCGCACAAGATTGGGCGCACTATCAGCCCGGCCGCCGACCGCGGCGCTATGGTCGCGCGAGCCATCGCCAGCAACCCCCAATTCGCGCTTTCCACGGTGGAGATGGACCACGCTGGCTTCTCGTATACCGCGCGCACGCTGGGCCATTTGCGCGCGCGCTGGGGCGCCGAGGCACAGGTGTACCTGATTCTCGGCTGGGATATGCTGCTGGACCTGCCCGGCTGGTATGATCCTGAGGAGGTGATACGCCAGATCACCGGATTGGCAGTGATGCACCGACCGGGGTATGCCGATGATGCCGTGGAGCTCGCTCAGGTGATGAAAGCGTTGCCGGCGCTGGCGGACAAGCTGACCGTGGTGCCCGCGCCGCTGCTGGAGATCGCGGCGTCGGAACTGCGCCAGCGTGTGGCGGTGGGTCTGCCGGTGCGCTATTTCGTGCCGGATGGCGTCGCCGACTACATCGCCGAACACCGGCTCTATCGCGCGCGAGCTGGCGCGGATCATGCGCTGGAGCCCAATACACGCTGGACTCCCCGCGCAGAGGGGCATGGAGCTGGCGAGCCGGGCGCCATATCACCTGATACTGGAGGAAGCGACATCGCAAGTGAGGGACGGCCATGAAGTATGCTGATCTGGCGCTGGGAGATCGGATTCGCCTGCGCAAGCCGCATCCTTGTGGCAGTTTTGATTGGCGTGTCGTACGACTGGGCGCCGATATTGGCATCAAGTGCGAAGGCTGCGGCCGGCGTGTACTGTTGCCCCGCAGCGAGCTGGAGCGCCGCATCAAACAGCTCCTGAGCCGGGGGACCGAAACGACGAGCGCGACGGACGCATCTGCCGGGAGGCTACATGGGTAGGACGAAATCGCGACGGAGCGTCGCCCCTCTGCCCCCCTACGAGGAGGGTCCACAGAGAATGGTCGGCAGGGTCAGACAAGATGCTCACCTGCCCTCCCTGAGCAGAGGGGTCAGAGCCCGCGATGGGCATAGCGCGCGGGCGGTGGTTCGTGTGCCAGCGCATGCGCCAGAGCGAGCGCGTCCACCGGAGCGTGGGCGTCTCCCAGACGCTCCTATCGAGCCTGCCGGGGTAGCCGAGCAGCCAGGCACGCGCAAGGGCTACCGGACACTGCTGCGGAATCCGCTTTTTCGCCGTCTCTGGATCGCGCAGATCATCTCGCAAACCATCAACAATGCCGCCAACTATGGCATGGTGGTGCTGGTGGCCACCCAGACCGGGTCGGTTACCGCAACAGGCGGCGCCATCGTCGCGTTCAGCCTGCCCGCCGCGCTCTTCGGCGCGCCAGCGGGCGTGCTCGTGGACCGCTTCGAAAAACGGAGTGTGTTGCTGGCCAGCAATATTTTGCGCGCGATCGCTACGGTCGGCTTCGCGATCGCGCTCTTTATCGATAAGAATGATCTCGTACCGGTCTACGCGCTGACCTTCGTCATCGCGTTGGTCGGTCAATTCTTCGCACCGGCGGAAGGCGCGGCCATTCCCCTGCTGGTAGACAAAGAAGAACTGGTCAACGCGCTGGCGCTATTCAACATCACGTTTACACTGGCGCAGGCGGCTGGTCTCATCCTGGTGGGCCCACTGGTCATCACGCTCTTGCCCACCTTGCGTCTGGGCTCGCTCCTCCACCAGACCGTGGAACTCTCATCCAAACAGAGCCTCTTCCTGCTGGTTGGCGTGCTGTATCTGGTCTGCGCGCTGCTGATCGCGACCATTCCGCGGGCTCGTCTGCGCAACCGCGTGCGGCAGCCGAGGGCGTCCCGTGCGGCTGCGCAGGGCCAGCAGCTGCGCGGCATCTGGGCCAGTCTCGTCGAAAGCTGGACGTTTACGCGCCGCCGGCGCCCGTTGCTCGCCGCGGTGCTGCAGCTCTCGCTGGGCAGCATCATCGTTTCGGTGATTGCCGAGATTGCCCCTAAGTTCGTGCAGATCTTCTTCAATAAGCCCGCCGAGTTCGCGATGCTCGCCTTCATTCCCGCTGGGGCGGGCCTGGTGCTTGGATCGGCGCTGATTCCCCGCGTGATGACGGCCATTCCCAATCGAAGTACCCTGATCCGCGCTGGCGTGCTGATGCTGGCGCTGACGATGGCGTTGCTGGCGACCGTCCACTGGACCGCGAAGCAGCTCGACCCCAGCGGGTGGTGGTTGTCGTGGACCTATCTCGGTATCATGCTGGCGCTGACCTTCATCTTGGGCCTCTCGCTCAACCTGGTGGGCACGCCGGCGCAGACGACGATGCAAGAACTGGCACCTGATTGGATCAAGGGGCGTGTGCTGGCGCTGCAGGGCATGCTGTTCAACGCGGCGACGGTCCCGTCCGTATTCCTGGTTGGAGTCGCGGCTGACGTGCTGGGCTTGCCCACCGCGATGGTCGTGCTGGCGGGGCTGATTCTGCTGGCGGGGCTGGCCACGGTGCGCTATGCGGGGCCGCCGGTGGTCGAGGGACTGCGCGGCCAGGTCGCCGCTCCTGAAGGCGCGGTCCCATCCGGCCAACTGTCGGGCCGGGCGCCGTCGCGACCGCGCTGAGGAATGGTGATGACGAGAGCGCACGGTCCGTCATTGGCGCGCGAGCGCGCCAGCCGGCACCCCTCTGCCCCCGTACGAAGCGGGTTCAGAGGGGTTGGTCGGAGCGTCCAGAACGGCGGGCTCACGTGGGAACCAGAGAAAGTGCTCGTGGGGTTGTTGTGCCCGATCGGGGATACGCTCTTCGCTACCCCCGCGCTGGCGGTACTGCGGCGGCGCTTTCCCAGGGCGCACATTGACGCGCTGGTGTATCGTTCCAATCGCGGTATGCTGGAGGGCAATCCGGACATTGACGATTATGTGTTGTACGATCCGACGCAGGCGAGCCATGGGCTCGCGCGCTTCGCTCACAGCGTGCGACAGGTGCGCCACGCGCGGTACGATCTCATGATCAATCTCTCAGCCGCGGCGTCGCTGATTGGAATGCTGGCCGGGGTGGGAGAACAGACCCATCTGGATATCCCTGGCCCGTGGTGGCTCACCGGTACGCGTGATGCCGCCTATCGCCAGCGTCATGCGGTCGAGCACTATCTGCGGGCGATCGCACCGCTGCTGACCACTCCCACCGCGGTGGCTGATCGGCAGCCGCGCGTTTTTCTCGCGCGCCAGCACCGACAGGCCGCACGCGATCTGCTGCGGGCGGCGGGGCTCACGTCAGGCACCCCGCTAATCGCGCTGCACGCCGGAGGCGATGGCTTTCGCGGGCGCAAGCGCTGGAGCACGCGCCGCTTCGCCGCCGTAGGCCAGCACCTGGTGGAGCGGTACGGCGCTCAGGTGCTCTTGCTCGGCGGCAAGGAAGATATCCCGCTGGCCGAGGAGGTGGCCGCGCGCATGCCACGCGGCGCACACGTGCTGGCTGGTCGCACCTCGCTGATGGAGACCGCCGCCCTGATCGAGCGCGCCATGCTCTTCATCGGCAATGATTCGTGCCCACTGCACATCGCCGCGGCGTTGGGTGTTCCCGCTGTGGGCATTTACGGTCCGTCCAGCGTCGCGCAGTTTCATCCCGTCGGCGCGCCGGGCTCGCGCCAGCGCATCGTACATGCGAACCTGCCCTGCAGTCCCTGCTTCCATTTTGTCGGCAACGATGCCCCGTGGGCCCCCAACCTCTGCACCTCATTTGCCTGCCTGAAGGCCATCAGCAGCGAGGAAGTCATTGCTGCCGCCGTGGAGCTGCTACGGGCAACGAGCGAAGATGCGGCGGTCGCCAGGATTGGCGGTTAGTCGGCCTCGCGTTCGCGCGCCAGACGAGCACGCAGTTCGGCGACTTGCGGCAGATTGGGTCGCAGGCGCTCGACCTCGCGCAGCTCATACTCCGCCTCGCGCCAGCGCCGCAGGTCGAGATACGCCGTCGCCAGGGTGATACGCGCATTCGCTGATGCCGGCGCGAGGTGCACTGCTTCCTCCAACTCCGGCACGGCGCCCACGGCATCTTTGCGGTGGAGATGGAGCGCGCCAAGCGTGAAGTGCGCCTCGGCGTCGCCGGGATCGTGGCGCACGGCCTCCTGAAAGGCGAGCAACGCATCTTCTGGCATCCCCAGGATGTCGTAGATCGCGCCCATGCGCGCGTGCACCCGCTGGATGCTGGGATCCAGGCGCACGGTTTCGCGCAGCTCAGCCAGTGCCGCATGCCCGGCATCCGCCACGCGCTGGTTGCGCTCGCTTTCAGGCAGCGACGAAATGGGCGGCGTTTCGTCCAAATTCTCGTCGCTGACCGCCGACATCAGCGCATTGGCGAGATCGGAGTGCGCGCTGGCGTGGGCGGGATCGAGCGCCACCGCTTCGCGCAGGCGGGCCACCGCCTGCGCATAGTGTCCCTGGTGGCCCAGCACTTCTCCCAGGGCCTGCAACCGCTCCGCGCTGGGTTCGAGCTCGATCGAGCGCTGGAACGCCCTGGCGGCGCGGTCCAGCCAGACCGGTTCGGCGGTGGCATCGCCGACGCGCGCCACCTGGATCGCCATCAGGTAGTATTGCACGCCCAGGTCGAAACTGGTGCGCGCCCGTCCCGGGAAGCGCTGCTCGCGGCGTTCGAGGAGCGCGGCCGCGCGCTCGTAGGCGCCGATGCCCTGTGCATCGCTCACCGCCGCCTCAGAGGCGGACTCGTCCAGCGGCAGCTTGAGGATGACGGCGTCATGGTAGTGCAGCGCCGCCGTGAGCACTCCGGTCAGTTCACGCAGCATCGTCTCGGCGGCCTCGGAATCGCCCTGGGGCGCCGGCGTCGCGGCCAGCTTTTCAACGGTATCATGCGCCTCCTTGAGGCGTTGCTGCAGTTCGTCAATGGTCAGCGTCTGGCTGGCGCGGCCCTCATCGCGGTCGCGCGCGAGACGCCACAGATCACGCTCGTGATCGTGTTGCATGGTGTAGGCCGTCCAGTACCAGTGCCGACCAGTCTGCGCGCTGGTGATGGTCGCCAGCGGCAGTTCGTCGAGCGCGCCACCTAATGGCGACTCGTCCAGGGTGATCGACCAGAAGGCCTCGACCTCGCGCCGGCTGCTGACGGTGCCGGTCGCGCCTGGCACCCAGAGTGCACTGGCACGCTGGGCCTGTTCGCGGGCGAGGGTGAGACGTAGGCTGGCCGGCCGGGCCTCGCTCGTCCACTGGCGCCGCTGCGCGATGTACTCCGCGCGTGTCTGCTGGCGTCGGGTGGGATGATCAGCGGCGAGCAGGTCGTAGGCCAGGCCGAAGTCGCCGAAGGTCCATGCGCCCAGCCAGGTCGCTACCGATTCATCGGGCTGCAGACCGGCGGCGACGTAGGGCAGATGACCTTCGCGCGTGAGACGCTCGTCCTCCGCGCTGGCAGCCGCCTGAGCCGTCTCATTATCAGCGGCAATATCCAGCAGGCGGGTTTGCACGGCGGTGCGATGTCGCCGGAAGTCCGCTGGCAATTCCACACCCCGCCAGGTGGTGACGTCCATGCCTTCGAGTACCAGGCCACGGGCCTGTGCCCAGGTCAGGCGCGTGGTTTCGGCATGAACCTGTTGGCGCAGGTTCGCCAGCATCTCGCTGTGGAAGCGCTGCAGCGTCATGGGGCTGCGCACGTTCATCGCCTTGATGCCGTGCTCGAAGAAGTCGATGTCAATGGTCCACACGCGGACGACCTCGGTGTCGGTGCCCTCCTGCCAGGCGAGCAGCACGACGACTTCGCCCTCATCGCGTGTCCGCGAGACGAAGGCTTCGACCAGTTGAGGGCCAGCAGGGACTGGCGGCGCGGTGGGGCTGATGGCGGTTGAGCTGCCGACAAGGGCGAGATCCAGAGTGGGAAGTGCGCCCACCGAGCGCAGCCGGATGCGCGCGCGTCGGGCTTCGCGCGCCAGCTCGCGTGCCTCCGCCAGCTCGCCCAGTGCGTTGGCCACTTCCGCGGCCGAGGCGGCCGCTGGCCCACGCACATCGCCCAGGCGCATGGCAAACGACTGCCGCACTGGCTGCTCGGCCTGTTCCACCGGCGCGAGCGCCTGGATGAGCGCCACACGCCCGGCAGGATACGCGGCGCGCAACGCGTCAGCCAGCACCGGCACGCGAGCGAGCAGGGCATCCAGTGCCGCCTGCTGTGGCCCGCTCAGCGCGGGCGTCGGCGTCCCTTGCGAGCCGCGTTCGTGGGGACTGGCGCTGGGCCGGTGGGCGCCATGCGACCGCTTGTCGTGCTTCGCCATCGCTAATCTTGCTCCATCCGAACACCAGGTCCGCCGGTTCGTGGGCGACTTGCCAATGAGGGTGTCGCGGCTTCCCTGGTGCTCGCCTGCCGCGACACGGCATTCTAGCACGCCGCCGCGCGCGCTCACAAGACTTTGCGGGAGGTGTTCTCGCTCGAAGGCGCTCAGACCGCGACCTCTGGCGGCGCGATCTGGCGCAGGGGAGAGCCACTGGCGCGAATGGCGGCGACAATGTCGCTCTGGTGTGCGGCGTCGCGGGTCTCCATGGTGATGCGGATCGCGGTGTAGCCGACCGGGACCGCCATCTCGCCGCGCGCGTGATCGACCTGGGTGATGTTGGCGCCAAGCTGGCCGCAGGTGGTTAGCACGCGCACCAATTGATTGGGGGTATCGGGTACCGTCACCTCAATCGTCAGCAGACGGCCCGAGGCCTCAAGGCCATAGTTGAGGATGCGGCCCATCAGCGTCACATCGATATTCCCACCGCTCAGTACGGCCACCGCCTTGCTGGAGCGGGACAGTTCAAGCGGGCAGTACATGAGCGCCGCCAGGCTCGTCGCTCCCGCGCCCTCCACCACCAATTTGCGCCGTTCCACCAGTTGCACGATAGTGCGGCTGATCGCATCATCATCCACCGTCACCACCTGATCGACCAGGTCGCGAATGATCCCAAACGTCTTGTAGCCCGGCTGCTTGACGCGAATGCCGTCGGCGATGGTGTTGGCCGTGGCCAACGGGATCGGCGCGCTCGCGGCCAGCGCGGCGGGGAAGGCCGCGCACCCCGATGCCTGGACGCCGATCAGGCGGATGTTGGGGCGCAGCGCCTTCGCCGCGATGGCTACCCCCGCCAGTAGGCCGCCGCCACCCAGCGGCACAACCAGAACATCCGCGTCAGGCAGATCGGCCAGCACTTCGAGCGCCAGTGTCCCCTGACCGGTGATGATGTCCCAGTCGTCGTAGGCATGGACGAAGACGGCGCCGGTTTCGCGCTCGATCCGTTGCGCTTCGAGCACACACTCTTCGAGTGATTCTCCGTGCAGGATCACGTTGGCACCGTAGCGCTGGGTGGCGCGGTACTTGCTCAGCGGTGCCATCGTGGGCATCACGATGGTTGAGCGAATGCCAGAGTGGGTCGCGGCGTAGGCTACTCCCTGCGCATGGTTGCCCATCGAGGCCGCCACGACACCCAGTTTGCGCTGCTTGGGCTTGAGCGCGGCCATCCGGTTGAGCGCGCCACGAATCTTGAATGAGCCGGTAACCTGCTGGTATTCCGCTTTCAGATAGACGTCACAGCCCGCGATCGCGCTGAACGTGTCCGACTGCAGCAGCGGCGTGTGCCGCACGATGCCCACCACGCGCTGGTGTGCCCGGCGGATCGTCGCGAGGGTCACGGGAATGTCCAGCATCAGCCGTTCTCTAGCATTCACTTCTTGCCGTTGGCTCGAGCGGTATGGCGCCGTCGCGGCTTATACCAAATCTCTGCAGTCCACGCAGGTGGACTTCGTGGCGGAACGCCTCCAGCCGCGGATTCACCCGCTTGGAAACCTCGACGATGCGGCAAGATTTGATATTACGTGGCTTTGGGCGCGCTTCTCCAGTATACCGCGTGCACGAAAGCAGGCGAAGAGTGGGCAATTTGGGATGACGTTGCCCCCCTCAGTGCGTGTCGCTTGAGAGGTCGCCATCCTGGTCGCTTCCGCGGGCGGCGCTCGCTGGCGTCTCCGTAGCCGGTGGCGCGGGCGTCACAATGGGTGTGGCAGGCGCGACGAACGGCAAGTCAGCGGCGGGAGGAGTGACTGAGTGGGTCGGATGGGGTGGAGCGGCTGGATAGGCCGGGGGTTGCGGGACGCTGGCAAACGGCATCGCCGCGGGCATCATCGGGGGCATCGCGTAGGGATACGGTGTCGCATACGGCGGGACCGGGTAGGGAGCGGCCATAGAAGGGGAGTAGGGGTAGGCGTAGGCCGGAGTGGGCGAATAGGCTGGTGGCGCCGCATAAGCTGGGAAGGTCGCGAACGGATACGTCGCGGGGAGCGTGACGGGGGCCGAGGCCCGTGCCGGCTGGACTGGCGGCCGAGCGACGGGAGCGGGCGGCGGCGCTTGATCCATCGGGACGGTATAGCTGGTGGACGGTGTGGTGAAGGGGATATCCGCGGGGACCGGTCGCTCGGCCCAGTCGGCGCGTGGTCCCGCCGCGTAGAGACGCTGGAGCATGGCGCCCACCCGCTGATCGAAGGTGGGATGCGTCTGGCTGCGCTGGCGCAGAGGAATACCGGACAACAGCGTGATGGTATGGAGCACCACCGCCATCGCCAGAGGATCGCCCGTCAGGCTGGCGCTGAAGTCATCGCAGGCCAGTTCCATGCGGTGACGTCGCCGGCGGTCGAACCGGCCGAAAACGGAGAACACCAGCAGAACGACGATGAGCGCCAATGGGGCGAGCACCGGGAGCACGACTGACCACAAGTCACCCGTATCCGCGGGGTTGCCGCTCGGTGCGGCGAACAGATATTGGAGGGACGCTGGCGCCAGACCAACCAGAACCACGGTCAAGAGCAACGCGCGCCACGTCGCCACCAGCATATTGGAGCGCAGGTGGCCCATGCGCGCGTGCCCCAACTCGTGGCCGATCACCGCATCACGCTGGCGCCAGTCGGTATGGGCCAACATTTCCGCGCCAAGGAAGAGCGTGGGCCGTTGCCATCCCGCCACCAGCGCATTGTCGGCGTTGCCGTCGGCAATCGCGTCCACCAGAATGGCGTGCAGCGGCACGCCCGCCAGCGAGGCCCACCCGCGCATGCGCTCGGCCTGATCCGCGAAGGCGGTGTGCGCGATCGGCACGGCGCCAGTCAGCCACGCGCGCAACTGGGCCGCGTTCAGGCTGGTGAGCACTACCCAGGCCGCCACCGCCAACGGCAACAGCCAGCGCAGGGGAGAGAAGTCGGACAGGTAGGCCAGGCTGAAGGCGTTGACAAAGAGCAGTATCGGCCCATACCCAAGGAGCGACGCCCGCGCCACATACGCGACAAACGATGAGGCGGCGAATGGCGCGCCGATCAGCTGGGTCCAGGCACGCGGCACGAGCAGCCAGGCCATCGACACCGAAAAGAACGCCGCTGAACCCAGCACACCAACGCTGGCCACACCAATCTGCAGTGGCAGCGGGAGCTGGCTGGCGACCAGTGGTGTCTCCACGGTCAGCGGCAGCGCCAGCGCGAAGAGTGGCACCAGCACGATGAGCGCGCTCAGCACGCGTATGATGCGGAAGCGATGGAACGCCGCGCGCCCCGTCAGGCGACCCGCGCGCACGCGCCGGGCCAGGCGCCGCAGCCGCCACCACGCCAGCAACAGCGCCAGACCGGTCAGCGCCACGCCGGCGCCAAGCTGCCAGCACAGCGAAGTTAGCGCCGGGATCAGCCAGGCCATCGGCGGCATCCATCCTTGTTCGATCGGGTACGCTACCAGCGATTACGACACCGGCCCGCGCGGCGAGTGGCGGACTCACGGCGCGGGCCGATTGGGTATGGTGCCAAGGGGCGGGATCGAACCGCCGACACCGGCATTTTCAGTGCCGTGCTCTACCGACTGAGCTACCTTGGCGCATG
>DASYGC010000243.1:0-2385 GCA_036000225.1 Ktedonobacterales bacterium
TACAATTTCAAGAGCATCAGGTGCGGCTCGGGTTTTCGAGACGCTCCAAATCGCCATCTGATCCTTCGTGCCGCTCGCGCGTGTAGTACGATGTGTCCGTGCAATCCCCCTCGGCCTCTGCCGTGGGGGTTGTCTCCGAGAGGGTGTGCCTGTGGCCGCTGATTCGTCCGCCTTTACCAGCCAAAACTCCGACCACCCGACCGGCCAATACGCGCACCGTGTCGCGCTTGACTCGATCGAGGCGGTGCAGCGCGCGATGGGTGACCAGCAGTATGTCGCCGACCGCGGTCTGGCCACCGCCGTCTTTCTGGCGCTCAAGCGTAACAAGCCACTCCTGCTCGAAGGCGAGCCAGGTGTCGGAAAGACCGAGGTGGCACGGGTTCTGAGTGCGATGCTCGAAACGCGCCTCATCCGGCTGCAATGTTACGAGGGTATCGATCTCTCCACCGCCGTCTACGAATGGAACTATGCGCGCCAACTGCTCGCGATCCGCTTGCTGGACTCCCAGCGCCAGGGGCCTGGGCAGCATGCCGAAGCCATGGGAAGTCAGTTGGCGCTGGCTGACGTGTTTAGCCCTGACTTTTTGATTCGCCGGCCCCTGCTGCAGGCCATCGATGCCTCCAACGAGCGCGCGCCGGTGCTGCTGGTCGACGAACTGGATCGCGCCGACGAAGAATTCGAAGCCTACCTGCTCGAACTGCTGGGTGACTATCAGATCACCGTGCCCGAGTTGGGGACATTGCGCGCGTCAGTCCCGCCGGTGGTGATTCTGACGTCCAACCGCACGCGCGAGATCCATGATGCGTTGCGGCGCCGCTGCCTCTACTACTGGATCGAGTACCCGACGCTCGAAAAGGAATACGCGATTGTGGTGACGCGTATTCCCGATGCTCCCGAATATTTGGCGCGCCAGGTCGTGGCGTTCGTGCAGGCGTTGCGTGGAGAAGACCTGTTCAAAGCGCCTGGCGTCGCCGAGACGCTCGACTGGCTCGCCGCGCTGGTCACCCTGGGCCAGACCGAGCTCAACGAAATCGCCGTGCGCGACTCCCTGGGCGCGCTGCTCAAATATCAGGACGACATCCAGAAAGTGCACTCCTTCTTGCTGGGCAAGCTCGTCGATATCGCGCGGAGCGCGGTCAAGCGCTCCTGAGATGGATATGTCACATCAGCCCATCCTACCACCTGGCCCCGCCACCGATCTCAGCCCGGAGGAGTACGCGCGGGGTGACCTGCTGCTGGCGCGTATCATTGATTTCGCTCGCCTGCTGTGGGAGTTGGGGCTGGATGTCGGGCCAGGCCGCGTCGTCGAACTGGTGCGCAGCCTGCCGCTGATCGATCTGGACCAGCGCGATGACTTTTATGCCCTGCTGAAAGCCAGTTTGCTTTCCAAACACGAGCAGGAGGCGACCTTCGATGGGGCCTTCGCCTATTTCTGGCGCGTGGCTGGCGGGACGCGTCGCGAGACCGACCAGGAGGAGCGCGACAAGCGTCAGCAGCAGCGTCGTCGTGGGCTGGCGTTGCCCAGTCACCGCCACGTGGATGAGGAGCGGGAGACCACACGGTTGGTGCCACAGCTCAACGGCCAACGGCACCCCGCCTCGCGCCTGAGTCAGGCGCGCCAGCACCAACGGGATGAATCCGACGACGCCACCGGCAGCCGTGCGTGGAGCGCGGCCGAGGCACTGCGGCACAAGGACTTCGAGGACTATTCGTGGGAGGAGCTGCAAGCGGCACGTCGCATGATGGCGGAGGCGCGCTGGCACCTGGGCGAGCGCACCTCGCGTCGCAGCCGCCCCGCCGCGCGTGGCCGTCGTCTCGACCTACGCCGCACGTTGCGCCGCAGCTTGCGCTCGGGTGGCGAGCCGATCGAGATCGCCCGGCGCGATCTGCGGCGCAAGCCACGCCCGCTGGTCATTCTGTGTGACATTAGCGGGTCGATGAGCCTCTATTCCCGCCTGCTGCTCCACTTCGTTCATACCGTGACCAACGGAATCTCATTGGTTGAAACCTTCGTGTTCGGCACCCGGCTGACCCGCATCACGCGCCAGCTCGCGCGCCGCGATGTGGACGGGGCGATCCGCGAAGTCAGCAAGTCAGTTCAAGATTGGTCCGGTGGCACGCGTATCGGCGACTCACTGCGCGAGTTCAACTTCCGCTGGGCGCGGCGGGTGCTCGGGCGCGGCGCCGTCGTCCTGATTATCAGCGATGGCTGGGATCGCGGGGATGTCCGCATGCTCGGCGAGGAAATGGCGCGACTACAGCGCAGTTGTCACCGGTTGATCTGGCTCAATCCGCTACTGGGCCAGACCGACTACCGGCCAGTCACGGCGGGCATGCGCGCCTCGCTGCCCTTTATCGACGACTTTCTGCCTGCCAATAATCTCG
>DASYGC010000244.1:0-8490 GCA_036000225.1 Ktedonobacterales bacterium
ACAGGATGAGACGGTCTACTCCGTAGCCGTCGACCCCACCAAAATCACGAGCGCCAACGCCGCGACGCTGGCCACCGATCTGGATTCGACGCCCACCAAGATGCGGGCCAGATATGATCCAGGGGCAAAGCAGCCGGTGCATCTGCTAACGATCACTCAGGCCGCGTATGCGACCGCGCGCAGCGACTTCATCGCATTGCAAAGCGCGGGCGTGATCCAGGTGACCGAGATCGTGGGACGGGTCTATCCGTTCGGATCGGATGCCGCGGCCGTGACCGGCTACGTCAATGCGGTTCAGGACAGTGACCTCCTCCAAGACGCGTCACATTACTACGAATCGACTGACACGAAGGGTCGTGAAGGCATTGAAGCCTGGGCAGAGACGACCTTGCGACCGGTCAAAGGGGGAGAACTGGACATTATAGACACCACGTCCGGCGAGCCAGCCTTTACCATCGCGCGCCGCTCCCCAGCTGCCGGTGCTGATGTGCGCACCACGATCAGCGCGCAACTGCAGCAAGCCGCGGTTACGCAGATTGGCAAGGAGACGAAGGCCGGATCCGCGGTCGCGCTCGACCCTGCCAGTGGCGAGGTACTCGTTCTGGCGTCCAGTCCGATGTACAACCCCAATGATTTCTCAATTGGATTCTCGGACAACGAGTCGGTCCGCTTCAACGCACTCCTGCCACAGAGTCCCTACCTGGATCGCGCGGTAGCGGGGCAGTATCCCATCGGATCCTTGATGAAGGTGACGTCGCTGGCCGCCGCCTTGGAGAACGGCATTGGGGCCGATCATGTTTTCGACTGTACTGGGTCCTTTCTCATTCCCGGACAGGCCCATCCTTCCATCGATGATTCGCCGCATGGCCACGGCGACATCACTGAAGTCACAGGGTTGGCTGAGTCGTGTGACGTGGTGTTTTGGACCATCGGCGTGACGCTAAACAGCCAAAATCCCAACCTCCTGCCAAACATGGCCAAGACGTTTGGCTACGGCTCGCTCACGCACATCGTTGGGTTGCCAGATGGCACAGAACAACCGGGACTGGTGCCAGATGCCGCATGGCTGAAGCAGTTCAACGGTGGCGATTGGGCGCCAGTGGACGCGGCTAACCTGGCGATCGGACAAGGATTCTTTACCGCGACGCCACTGCAAATTGCCGTGGTATCAGGCGCGGTCGCGAATGGCGGGACTCGCTGGCAGCCACGGTTGGTGACCAGCATCGTCGGCCCAGATGGGGCGGCCATTGCAACCTACGCCGCCACCGCTTTAGGCAAACTCGCCGTGTCCAGCGATCATCTCGCGGTGATGCAGGCGGCGATGGTAGATGTCACTACCATGCCAGGAGCCACGTCCTACGGAACATGGAACGGGTTCCCCGCGCTCGTCGCCGCCAAAACGGGAACCGCCCAAACGAGTACCCCGATTCCTGATGCGCTCTATATGTGCTACTCGCCCGCATCGCCACTAAGCGGTCCACCCGTTAAGGCAAAAATCGCCGCGAGCGCGGTGGTTGAATATTCTGGGTTTGGAGACGCTTTCGCGCAGCCGGTCACCAGGGCCATCCTGACGGCATATCTGGCGCCATCAGGATCATAACAGCTCGCTAGCGTCCAGATCTCGAGCTTTGCGATAGCCTCTATCTTGCTGGCCGGAATGGGCGAGTCCGAGGGACCATCAGGCAACCGGAGGCGAAAATGCCCGTTCGCGTGGGGATTGGTTACGATGTACACGCGTTTGCGCACCCGGATTCGGGCCGGGCGCTGCTGATCGGTGGGGTCAAGATTCCTCATGATCGCGGTCTGGCGGGTCACTCAGATGCTGATGTTCTGCTGCACGCCGTGGTAGATGCGCTGCTGGGGGCAGCGGGGCTTGGCGACATTGGGCAGCACTTCCCATCCAGCGACGCGCGCTGGTTGAATACGTCGAGCACGGCATTTCTGTCGCATACGCACGTGCTGCTCACCGAGGGGGGTTGGTTGGTGAGCAATGTTGATGTGACCGTGGTTGCCGAGCAACCACGCTTGACGCCACACGTACCGGCGATACGCGCTCATCTCGCGCAAATCCTTGGCATCACGTTGGAGCAAGTGAGTGTCAAATCGAAGACGACCGATGGGCTAGGGTTCACCGGGCGAAGCGAGGGCATCGCGTGCTATGCGGTGGCGCTGCTAGAACGGTGAGATCGTTTACTCACACACCAGCCAGCGCTTGCCGAACTCGCGCATGCTGTCGATCACCGCACCAAGCGCCTGCCCCTTTTCGGTCAGCGAGTACTCGACCTTAGGTGGTACTTCGGCATACATCTGGCGTCGCAGAATGCCCTCGACCTCCAGGGTGCTCAAGCGCTCGGAAAGAGTCTTGGGACTGATCCCATGTAGCAACCGCTCAAGCTCACTAAATCGCTTGGTACCAGTAGCAAGATCGCGAATGATTAGAAGCGTCCACTTGCCGCTGACGATCTGCGCCGTACGCGCGACGGGGCAAACGTCATGGTCATCTTGATGCTGCGGTGACAAGGTCTCGTGCGTGGCACTTTCAGCACTCGTCGTCGATAGTTTGGTTTGCATGATGATGTGCCTTCTCCACCGCTCCCAGTGCAAAGTGAGGGTGGGTTTTCCTCACCCACATGGTGCCACGTATACTATTCTCAAGCATAGCATTTTTCGCGGCTTACGTAAAGTGGTTGTGTGCCTATATACGGACACTTGCCGAAGCGGCCGGGCAGCCCTGCGCAGTCCTACCGGCTTGTCATCCGGGCACGCGTTTTGCTATGCTGGTGCCTGCTGGCGACACCGGAATCCAGAAGGTCCGGGAACCGATTGTCAACTATGCGAGTTAACAATGTGCGAAATCCACCGTACCAAGACAGAGAGCCGCGCATGATTGTGCCATCACCCGACCCGATGCCCGCACGGTTCGTCAGCAGCGACCAGCTGCGCGGCGACCGGCCGGTCGTCTGGCCCGATCCGCTCTATGGTAGCGTGCGGCTGGCGAGCTGGGCAGCGTCGTTGTTAGCAACCCCGCCTTTTGCGCGGCTCGCCGGTATCTCGCTCTCCGATGTCCCCGGTGAGTGGTTGTTCGGTGGCTCATTTCCTTCGCGACTGGATCACGCGCGTGGTGTCTATCACCTGGCGCGATTGGCACGGCCACGCGATCGCGCGCTGCAGGCGGCGTCGCTCGCGCACGACCTGGGACATGGCCCTTTTTCGCATATCTCTGAGCCATTGATGCGCGCGCGGTGGCGTTGCGACCACGAGGAGCGCGCGGCGCGGCAACTGGCCGCCGTGCGCAGTGCGCTCTCCGCCTCGGCCCGGCGCCGGCTTGAATGGCTCGATTGGGACGAAGTCAGCGCGCTCGTGCTGGGCCACGGCACAGATGCGCGCGGTGCGTTGCTCAACGGACAACTCGACTTTGACAATATGGATCATGTGGCGCGGTTCCGGCTCGCGGCTGGCCTGGGGCAACCTGGTTATAATCCCGTGGAACTGGCGCGAGCGCTGCGGGCGCTGCCAGTGGATCATGCGGCGGCAATCCAGGGGGGTGCCCTAGGTGCACCACTCGCTCTGGTGTACCTGCTGCCACAAGCGAAGGAGGCGGCGCTCGCGTGGCAAACAGCGCGCCAGGAGGTTTACGGCTTCCTGCATGAACATCACCGCAACCTGGCGCCGCATGCGATGCTTCGACGGATGATCGAGCTGGCGGCAATAGAAGACACGTTGCCCCCCAATTTCCTGGACATGACCGACGACGCCGCGTTGGATTGCCTGGCGGGCAACATCCACCAGGGAGTCGCCATGCTGGGGCAACGTGTGCGGGCGGGAGCGGCGGCATGGCACGTCTGTCATTGGGAGGCCGAGCTTCCCCCGGAGGCCGCGGAGACCCTGCTGCGCGGTTCGTGGCAACGTCGCGCGGAGTTGGAGGCAAAGCTAGCGGACGAAGCCGGACTGGCGCCGCAGGACGTGATTGTGGAGGTGCTCATCTCGGCGGCCGGACGTTCCTTGCCGCCGATCAGCAGTAGCGGCAAGCCGGATGGATTTCTATGGCTGCCGGTACCGCACTCGACCCCGCCAATTGCGCATCTGCTCGTTACCGCGGGCACCCCGCGCGATTATGCTCACCGCCTGCGTACGGCGGCCGAGCGACATTTGGGAGCGCTAGGCGCGATCCCTCGCGCCTTCACCGCACGCCGGCGGGAGTCGTCGTGCGACGAGAGTCGAACATCCCGATGACTCGGCCTGCCGTCCGCGAATTAGCGCGATAAGCGAGATGAGTCACTTACCTAACACTTGCTCTTGACCTGAGCGGAAAAACTGCTAGAATGGCGTATGGACGGAGTGCGCAGGGGCGGTGCGGAGCGTGAGTGGCGAGCACCCTACCCATTCGCGCTGTGAAGGTCTGTATTCCGGCGCGACATCCAAGGATCACGGAGGGCCGCGCGCATGAGTGATACGCAGCACCAGCAGGTTGCCAGCAACGTCAACAGTCCGCGCCAGGAACCACCGGGTACGCCGAGTGGCTGGCCGCCGGTGCGAGCTGGCGCCGATGCGTCCGCGGAACAGACCAGCCAGCCTCTCACTCGGCTGGTGCCCGTGCTCTCGCCTCGCGACGCGACCCATGGGCCATCAGGCCACGCGTTTGACCTGGCGGCCCGCGCACCGGGGTCGCTCCCAGCGCATGATAGCGTGCGAAGATACGCGCTTCGTGCTGAGCCCACCAACCCTCCTGCCCACGCGTTGCGCAAACTGGCGACCCATGCTACCGTGCTGATCGTCGAGCATGAGTTCACTAACCGCATGTTGATGGAGAAAATTCTCGACATCGGCGGCTACCATTGTGTGATGGCCAGCAACGGTCAAGAAGCGCTCGCGGTATTTGAACGGGAACGGCCGGATCTCGTGCTCACCGATGTTTCAATGCCGATCATGGATGGACTCGCGGCGACCGCTGCCCTTCGTGCGCGCCCTGAAGGCAAGCATGTGCCGATCATTGCCGTGAGTGGCCATGCGCTACGCGAGGACCGCGAGCACGCCCTGCGCCAGGGCTGCACCGAGTATTTGGTCAAGCCGTATCGGCCCCATGACCTGTTGGCGCTGGTGGCACGGCTGCTGCGAACAGAAAGAGGCTAAGTGTAGTGGGTGGAGCCCATGCGACCGCGGGCGTAAGCAAATCGCCGCTGCCAGGTGTCAAGGTCAGCACACGAGATGTACAGCAATTCGAAGGCGATGCGGTCGCGGTCGGCGTCTTTGCTGATGGTGACCGAACAGAAGGACCAGCTGCGACGCTTGATGGCGCGTTGGCGGGAGTCATCGCCGGACTGATCGAGAGCGGCGAAGTGACCGGAGCCGCCGATGAGGTGACACTGCTCCACACGTTGGGCAAGATCGAGCCAGCGCGCGTCGCGATCGTCGGCCAGGGTGCGCACGCGCGCTTCACCGCTGACCGCGTCCGGCGGTCGGCGGCGATCGCCTGCCGGGCACTGCGCCGCACGGGTGCACGCCACATTGGGCTAGCACTCGCGGGTGCGGAATCGGGACTCAATCTGGCGCAGGCGGCGCGGGCCGCTGCCGAGGGGGCGCTGTTAGGTCTCTATTCCTTCAGTCAGTACAAGCAGGTGACTTCTGGTAACGGGGCTAATGGCCACGAGCACCACCAGGTGCATGCCATCACCATCCTGGGCCGGGGACGTGAGCCGGCCCTGAAGGCGGCCGTGAAGCGCGGCTGCATTCTCGCCGAGTCAACCAATTTCGCCCGCGATCTGGGCAACGAGCCAGCGAATGTGTTGACGCCGACTGAACTGGCTCAGCGTGCGTGGGCAATGGCCAAAGAGGTGGGGCTGGAGTGCGAGCTACTCGGATCGGATGACCTGCGACGTCTGGGCATGGGGGCGCTGCTGGGCGTCGCCAGCGGCAGCGACGAACCACCGTGGTTGATCATCCTGCGCTATCGCGGTGGTCAGAAAGAGCAGCCGGGGCTGGGGCTGGTGGGCAAAGGCATCACCTTTGATTCGGGCGGCATTTCAATCAAGCCGGCGGAGCACATGGACGCCATGAAGATGGACATGTGTGGCGGCGCCGCGGTGATTGGCGCGATGCGCGCCATCGCATTGCTCAAACCGGCGATCAATGTTACGGGTCTGGTGCCCGCGACAGAGAACATGCCAGGTAGCAAGGCATACCGGCCAGGCGATATCCTGCGCGCGTCCAATGGCAAGACGATCGAGATACTCAATACTGACGCTGAAGGCCGGCTAGCGCTGGCTGATGCGCTTTCACACGCCGTCCGGCTGGGTCTGACGCCGATCGTGGATGCGGCCACCCTCACCGGGGCAATTGTCGTGGCGCTGGGCCACGTGCGCGCAGGACTCTTCAGCAACGATGAAGCATTGACACGGACTATCCAGCAAGCGGCCGAGATTGCTGGCGAGCGTGTGTGGCCCATGCCGATGGATCCCGAGTACGACGAACTCATCCACAGTGAGATCGCGGATGTCAAACAGACCGGCGGACGTTGGGGTGGCTCGATCCTGGCGGCGAAGGTGCTGAGCCACTTTGTTGGTCAGACACCCTGGGCCCACCTGGATATCGCTGGCACCAATGCCAAGGAGTCCCGCGGCCCGGAGGCCGATGTGGGCGCGACTGGCTCGGGGGTGCGGCTTTTCGCGGAACTGGCGGAAACGCTGGCATCGCAACACCGCTGAGCCTCGGGCCTGGCAGCGACCAGTCGCTGCATGCGCACACGCTACGGCAACCTGCCAACGGTACTCCGATTGCGCTGCTCGGCCCGGTAATCGGTTTCATGAGTATCATCCGGCGGACACGTGAGCGTGCGGCGAAGCGCACGTATGCTGCCTCGAAGCGATAATCCCCCAGGCGGATGAATACTCCTGCCTCATCCCCAGAGCGACGCTCCGCTACATCCATGCGCCACTCCGGAAAGGGGGGCGATTTACCCGAAAGCGGTATGAGGCGCCCGCGGCCTCTGGCGGAAGCGCAGCCAGCCCAAAGTGACCCAGTGGCGAGGTATTCGTACCTCTTGGACTACATTTTTGGGTAGCCCGCGGCGCCACCACGGTATACTGTCTTGAGAGCACTGGTCGCTGAGAGTCAGGCTTTGGCAGAATGGGACCAAACCATGCAGGTACACTTGCGCTACTTCGCCGGTTTGCGCGAATTAGTGGGCCACGAACAGGAAACGCTGGATTTCCCCGAGGAGACGGACGTTGCCGCCGCGCGCGCGGCGCTGGCGGAGCGCTATCCGGTCACGGCGGCCCTGCTGACACGGTGCATCGCCGCGGTGAACCGGAGCTACGTGACGCCTGATCGGGCCCTGGCCCCGGGTGATGAACTGGCGTTTATTCCACCGTTGGGAGGAGGCTCTCCTTGGTCGCTGTGATCCACATGACGCGTGAGCCACTGGACCGCCCCGCCATTGCCGCACTCGTTGAGGCTGTGGAACATCCCAGCGTGGGCGGCATTGTCGTCTTCGAGGGCACGGTACGCGACCAGGCGCGCGGCAAGCGCGTGCGCTATCTTGAATATGATGCCTATCCCGAGATGGCCGAACAAGAAATGAGCGCGATTGCCAGGGAGGTGGAGCGACGCTGGCATACCAATCGGATCGTACTGGTCCACCGTATTGGCCGGCTGGAGATCGGGGAGGTCAGTGTGGTGGTCGCGGTCGCCTGCGCGCACCGCGCGCAGGCCTTTCAGGCCTGTCACTACGCGATCGACACGCTCAAGGCGACGGTGCCGATCTGGAAGAAAGAGGTCGCTGAAGACGGCGAGGAATGGGTGGAGGGCTAATCCGCGTGAAGTTCGGTGTCGTCGTGTTTCCTGGTACCTGGAGCGACCGGGATTGCCTGCATGCGCTGGGTCCCGTCATGGGTCAGGAGTGCGTGGCACTGTGGCATCAGGACACCGATTTGCGCGGCTGCGATTGCATCGTGCTGCCGGGCGGATTCAGCTATGGCGACTACCTGCGTGCGGGCGCTATCGCCCGATTCGCGCCGATCATGGGAGCTGTGCGCGCGTTCGCCGCGCGCGGCGGATTGGTACTGGGCATCTGCAATGGATTCCAGATTCTGCTCGAAGCGGGTCTGCTGCCTGGTGCGATGCTGCGCAACGCCAGCCTGGAATTTCGCTGTCAGTGGACGCGTCTGCGGGTTGAGCAAACGGGCACGCCATTCACGAACGCCTGCCAGCCGGGCCAGGTGCTGCGTATTCCCATCTCACACGGCGAGGGCAACTACTTCGCCGACGATGCCACACTGGCCGAGATGGAGGCAAGCGGGAGTATCTTGTTCAGCTATTGCGAACCAGATGGCAGCATTACGGCGGCGGCGAACCCCAACGGCTCGTGCCGCAACATCGCGGGCATCATCAATGCCACGCGCAATGTGGCAGCGCTGATGCCGCATCCCGAACGCTGTGTAGAAGCGCTGGTGGGTGGCGAGGATGGTCAATTGATCTTCGGCTCGCTCATCTCCG
>DASYGC010000245.1:0-7437 GCA_036000225.1 Ktedonobacterales bacterium
CGCCACACGCCTGAGCCTGCTCTGCATCGGCGACTATCCCGTCGCGCCGCGCTTTTTGGGTCTGGGCCAGTTGACCCCCGCCCAGCTTGCCGGCCTCTTCCCCCAGCGCCACGCCGTCACCGGCGACGAGCTGGCGTTGGCGCGCGCCGGATGGGCCGCCTTCCGTGCGCCGGACCCCACCGCGCTCGTCGCGCTGCTCGCCAGTGACACCGCCGCGCTGCCTTTCCTGGCAGGCGCGCTCACCCGCCTGCTGGAGGAATATCCCGGCGTGGGTGACGGCCTGGCACGCACCGAGCGGCAAATCCTGGAACTCGTCGCCGCTGGCGTGGATGCGCCGGCGCTGCTCTTCGCGCAAGCACAGGAGCGCGAGGCGGCGCCATACATGGGCGACCTGACCTTCTGGACCCATCTCCGCACCCTGAGCGACGGTCCCGCCCCACTGCTGGCGCTGCCCGACGGCGCCCGCTTCGCGCTGCCCGCTGCGCAAGGCGGCACTGCTGCCTTCAACGCGCAGCGCTTGACGCTGACTGACGCCGGGCGGTCAGTGCTCGCAGGCCACGCCGATTGGGCGACACTGGCCGGCCTCGATCGCTGGCTCGGCGGCGTTCACCTGCTGGGCCACACGCCCGCCTGGCGCTGGGACCGGCACGAGCAGCGGCTGGCGCCTGGCGGACAGTGAGTGCGGCCGCCATGCGGCGTCGCTCTCGCCCCCCACATGATATGCTGAGGGCACAGCCTACCGCGCTTCCCTGCGTAGCGGCGCTGGTAACGAGGGACAGAACATGGCGCACCACATGAACACCCTGGCTCCCTGGGCGGAACTGCTGCCCGGCTTCACCTATCCGCTCGTCAATCTGTTTGCGGGAGCCTGAGCCACCAGCCGGCATGCACGAATCTGGTGCGCACCTACGCATGAACCATACGTCAATCCTTGCGCGTCACCACGCACTTTGATATACTCAGCCTGTGATACGGCATTGTTCTCACTGCTGACACCCAATCTCTGTGGTCCGCGCAGGCGGATTTCTCTTATCAATGAAAGGAGGTGCGCCCCATGCACTGCACACCGAACGCTTCCGCGAGACACCGCACCTCCCGAGTGAGCACCATCAGCTGCTGATACGCGCCTCGCTTCATCGGCATCGATTGGCCCTGGTAGCGGATTCCACGCCGCGCCGCGTGTCTTTCCACCGCTTCCAGTCGCGATCCGCGCAAACTGTGCTCACCCTTCTGGTGCGCTGCGGCCATCTGTTCCGCTGTCCCTATGCCCTCGCGGACTCGCGCCCGCCTCTGGTTGCCAGTGCCGCGCCGCCGCGTGTGCCGCTCCCTCATATCGCTGCCCACTCACCTGCCCCGCGCGGCAGAACCTGGAGTTCCCATGCGTCGTATGCAGGCATTGAACCGCTACCAGCGGCTGTTGGTGCGCTATCTCCAGCCGCAGTGGCCCTGGATGGGCCTGCTGGCGGCGATCCTGGGCGGCATCATCGCTACGCAGGTGCTCATGCCACTGGTGGCGAGCCATTTTATCGACGAGGCCACGTCTGGCGGGACGCTGCGCGATCTGATGATGCTGGCGCTGCTGACCATCGGCCTGGCCCTGGCCGGCCAGAGTGTGGCGGTCGCCGAAACCTACGTGGCCGAACGGGTCAGTTGGGCGGCCACCAACGCGCTGCGCGTCGACCTGGTCGCCCATCTACTGCGGCTGGATGCCGCCTTTCACAACGCCCACACGCCCGGCGAGCTGATCGAGCGCGTAGATGGTGACGTGGCCACCCTGGCCCGCTTTTTCTCACGCTTTGTCGTCTATATACTCGGCAACGGCGTCTTGATGCTGGGCGTGATCGTGCTGCTCTTTCACGTAGACTGGCGCGTCGGCCTGGGGCTGAGCGCCTTTGTGGCTCTGGTCCTTGCCGCCATGCTGCGCATCCGTGCCGTGGCCACGCCCGCCTGGGTCGCGGAGCGCCAGGCCAGCGCCGACTTCTACGGCCTCGTCGGCGAATACCTGGCCGGCCTGGAGGACATCCGCTCCAGCGGGGCGCGCGCGTTTGTGCTGCGTCGCTTTGCCGAGGTGATGCGCGCGTGGCTAGCCGCCACCCGCACGGCGCAGATGTGGGGCTACCGCCTGGCCGCGACCAGCCAGGGGATCTTTGCGCTGGGCATGGCATTTGCCTTTGCCCTGAGCGCGATGCTCTTCACGTCCGGCACGCTGACCATCGGCACGATGTATCTGATCTTTCAATGTACCGAGATGCTGCGCCAGCCGGCCGAGCAGATCCGCCGGGAACTGCAGGATCTGCAACAGGCGGATGCCAGCATGGGCCGTGTCGAGGAGCTCCTGAGGATGACGCCGCACCTGGCCGATGGTCCTGGCGCGGCGCTGCCGCCTGGTCCGCTGGCGGTGGCATTTGACGAGGTCTCGTTTGGCTACGCCGCCGACACCCCGGTGCTGCGCGCGGTCAGCGTATGCCTGGCGCCAGGCCGCGTGCTGGGGATCGTGGGACACACCGGTAGCGGCAAGACCACGCTGACACGGCTGCTCCTGCGCTTCTACGATCCGCTGGCTGGCGTGGTGCGCTTGGGCGGCATGGATCTGCGCAATGTCACGCTGGCGGCGGCGCGCGCGCGCATCGGTCTGGTCGCCCAAGACGTGCGCTTCTTCACGGCCAGCGTGCGCGACAACCTGACCCTCTTCGACGACAGCGTGCCGGACGATCAGATCACCACCATCGTGGCGACGTTGGGCCTGGCCGGCTGGCTGCGCGAGCTGCCGCGCGGGCTGGATACCCTCCTGGGTGCCGGCGGCGCCGGACTCTCCGCCGGCCAGGCGCAGGTGTTGGCCTGCGCACGTATCTTCCTGCGCGATCCCGACCTGGTCATCCTGGACGAGCCCTCCTCGCGCCTCGATCCCGCCACCGAGCGACTGGTGCAAACCGCCTGGGGCCGGCTGCTCGCGGGCCGTACCGGCATTATCGTGGCGCACCGGCTGGCCACGCTCGCCTTTGCCGACGACATCCTCGTGCTGGAGGATGGGCAGGTGCGCG
Source organism: Ktedonobacterales bacterium (assembly GCA_036000225.1). Taxonomy (GTDB): domain Bacteria; phylum Chloroflexota; class Ktedonobacteria; order Ktedonobacterales; family JADMIN01; genus DASYGC01. The sequence goes on from DASYGC010000245.1 coordinate 3,042, forward strand.
AGCACGGCCCGCGGCTGGTCCTCGCCGCCGACCCCGCCTCGCGCTATGCCGCGTTGCTCCGTGCCGCCACCGAGGAGATCTTCGCATGAAGCCCATCCGGCCCATCCAGCCGCTCCCGACCTGGCGCTACATGGTAGCGATGGTGCGCTACCAGCCCCGACTCTACCTGCTCCACGCGCTGTTGTGGGCCGTGTTCAACCTGTCGCCGCTCCTGGTGGGCCTGATCGCCAGCGCCTTCTTCGATACGCTTAGCGGGCACGCGCACCTGCCTCTGGGCGCGAGGGGACTGCTCGTCCTGCTGGTGGTGCTCGCCGTGAGCCGTATGGCCGTTGTGCTCACCGCCGGCTCGGTGGAAATCAGCCTGCGCTTCACCATGAGCGGGCTGGTGCGCCGCAACCTGCTACGCCACATCCTGGACCGCGCGGGGGCCCACGCGCTGCCCTTCTCCATCGGCGAGACCATCAGCCGCTTTCGCGACGATGCCTATCAGGCCGAAGATAATATGGATTGGTCGGACGAGATTGTGGGCCAGGGACTGATCGCCATAGTGGCGTTCGTCGTGCTCCTCCACATCAACGCCCGCATCACCCTGGTCGCCATCCTGCCGCTGCTGCTCGTGGTGGCGATCGTACGGCGCGCCAGCGCCGCCCTGGGTCGCTTTCGCGTCGCCAGCAGCCAGGCCACCAGTCAGGTCACTGGCGCCATCGGCGATATCCTGGCCGCCGTGCCCACGCTGCAGGCCGCCGGCGCCGAAGCGCGCGCCGTGGCCCACCTGCGCCAGCTGAACCAGCGGCGCCGCTCCGCGATGCTGGCCGATCGCCTGGCGACACAGCTTCTGGGCGCCATCACCGCCAACATGGTGAGCGTGGGCACCGGTCTGATCATGCTGCTGGCCGCCAGCAGCCTGCGCGACAGCAGCCTGACGGTGGGCGGCTTCGTGCTCTTTGTCTCCTACCTGGGCTTCATCGCCGACTTCGGCGATGGGCTGGGCGAGTATCTCGCCGTCTACCAGCAGACCGGGGTCGCATTCGCGCGTATGGGCGCGTTGCTGGATGGCACGCCGCCAACCGCGCTGGTGGAATCCACTCCCCTGTATCTGCGCGGACCCCTGCCCACCGTGCCGCCGCCCGAACGCCGTGCGACCGACCAGTTGGACCTGGTGGAGACCCGCGGCCTGACCTACCGCTATGCGCCGTCCGGGCGTGGCGTCGCCGCGGTGGACCTGCGCCTGCCACGCGGCAGCCTGACGGTCGTAACGGGACGCATTGGCGCGGGCAAGACCACGCTGCTGCGCACCCTCCTGGGCCTGTTGCCCGCCGAGGCGGGCGAGATTCGCTGGAACGGCCAGATCGTGGATGATGCGGCCTCCTTCCTGGTGCCGCCCCGTGCGGCATACACCGCGCAAGTGCCGCGCCTGTTCAGCGAAACGCTCAAACAGAACATCCTGCTAGGGCTGCCCGACGACCCCGAGGCGCTGGCCGCCGCCGTGCGCGGCGCCGTGCTGGAGCGCGACGTAGCGACGCTGGCGGCGGGGTTGGCGACGCCCGTGGGCACCCGTGGCGTCAAGCTCTCCGGCGGCCAGGCACAGCGCGCGGCCGCGGCGCGCATGTTGGTGCGCGGCGCCGAGTTGCTGGTGATCGACGACCTGTCCAGCGCGGTGGATGTCGAGACCGAGCGCGTGTTGTGGGAGCGTCTGCTCGCCAGCGGCGAGGCGACGGTCCTGGCGGTCTCGCACCGCCGTGTCGCGCTGGCGCGCGCCCAGCACATCATTGTGTTGAAGGACGGCCGCCTCGAAGCCCAGGGTACCCTGGCCTACGTGCTCGCGCAGAGCGCGGAGATGCGGTCGCTGTGGCATGACGCCGATGATGCCGCCGCCGTCCTGCCGTAACCGCCTGAGCAGGGTGGCAAGAGTAGTTCGGCACGGGAGCGCGCCGGAGAGGTATGCTGCCTCCAGGCGAGAGGAGGTGCACAATGCGTCCGCTGAGACCGCTGAGTGACGGGGAACGGCGCGCGGTAAAGCGATTGGCCCGGCACGAGATGGGCCGCGTGAGTGAGCGGGGGCGCATGGTTCTGCTGGCTAGCCGGGCTACCTGATGGCGCAGATCGCGGTCAATCGCCTGCACGGCTCGATCGCGGCGCTGGTCGAGGCAGTCCATGGCTTCTCCACCACCATTACCCCTGTGTACGCCCGTCGCTTGACGGCATAGTCCTCAACGAAGAACGTTTGCATACCTACTTAAAAGTGCGCGCGCAACTCCGTGAACGTCGCCAGCGTCAACACCTGGCCCTCACCGGCTGGCTGCACATCCTCGTGTTCGAGATGCCACGTGTGCGGGTGGGGAATGAAGACCGCGTTCAATCCCGCGGCCAGCGCCGGATTGATATCCGAGCGCGGCGAATTGCCCACCATCCAGGTGGTATGCGGGTCGACCCCCAGCTCGCTCGTGACCCGCTGGTAGGTGGCGACATCCTTCTCCGGCACGATCATCACCCGCCCGAAATACCCCGCGATCCCTGACCGCTCGACCTTGAGCTTCTGCTCCTCGTCATCGCCCTTCGTCAGCAGCGACAGATCATGCCGGGGTGCCAGATAGTCCAGCGTCTCGCGCACGCCAGCCAGCAGATGCATCGGCTGTGCGCGAATCCGCTCGCCGAACTGGCGCACCCGCGCCACATCCGCATCTCCCGGCTCGCCTTCCGCCAGCCGGCGATAGGTCTCGACCAGACTCCTCGTGAAATTCACCGATCCGTAGCCCATCTGCCGCTCCACCTCATCCAGCACCGACCGCACCTCTGCTGAGGTGAGTCGCGAGTGATCGAGGAAGCTGATAAAGTCGTGTATGGCCTGCTCGAAATGGATATTGTTGTCCCAGAGCGTGTCGTCAGCATCCAGCAACAGGTGATAGCGCATGTGCGATCCTTTCCAACGCCCGATTCCGATAGCTTTCTCCCATCATTGTACCGCGCATGGCTGTTCCCCTTCTCCCATTGTGTCCTCCCACGTTTCCCCACTGATGCGCGCCAGCCAACCTGCCGCATCCCCTCGACAAACTCGAACAAATGGTCTATCATGAGCTATGGTGGGACTTGCGGATGAACCCGCGATCACCCGCTACCGTGGTCCGCGCCTGCCCGACGCTCATCCACCTACCTATCAGGCAGACACCGCGATCACCTGTGGGACGATGTGGCATGCTCGCTCGCTATTTGTCCTGTCGCCAGCGGACAAGTCTGGTCACCTCCAGTCAAACACCACACCAGATATTCCTGTAGCATCATGTGGCATGTTCGCTTGCTACGTGTCCGGTCAACTCTGGACATGTCCGGTCAAGTCCGGTCAAGTCCACCCAGATTTTCGTGTGGTAATGTGTTGCATGCTCGCTCGCTACACACCCTTCCACCCACAGCTATTTATGGCCTGGCGCGTGCTCCGGCCATTCATAGCCGCGCCGCCGCGCCTGGCGCTCTGCTATACTGAAGGTGGCCCGTGCGCCCGCGCCAACCCGGACGGCTGATCGCGCGCGAGCGTCCACTAAAGGAAACATGAAAGATGGCGGTGCATGTGCTGCTGCTGGCGGCGTTGACGGTAGACGGTCGGATCGCCCGCCACACCCATGAGCTGAGCGACTGGACCTCACGCGAGGATAAGCGCCTCTTCGTGCGCACCTCCAAAGAGGCCGGTGTCGTCGTCATGGGTCACGCCACCTATGCCACCCTGCCCGCGCCCTTGCCGGGCCGGCTGCTCGTCGTACTCACCCGCCAGCCCGACCAGCCAGCCCTCGCCGGCGTCGAATTCAGCGCTGAGCCACCCGCCCGCGTGCTGGAACGCCTGGGCACGCGTGGCTATTCCACTGTCGTGCTGGGCGGCGGGGCGCGCACCTACCATGCGTTTCTGGCCGCCGGCCTGGTAGATGAGCTGTGGCTGACCATCGAACCGCTGGCCTTCGGCGCCGGCATCGCGCTCTTCGGCGACGAGCCACTCGCCGCCCATTTCACCCTGCTGGACTGCCAGCGTCTTGGCGAGCAGGCGGTGCATCTGCGCTATCGTGTCGATCGCGAGCGGGAGCCACGCCTAGCAACGCCCGACAGCGAGCGCACGGCCGCGGACGAGGAGCCACCGCTATGACCGATCGCGAGCGGGAGACACACCCATGAACGACGACCGGGCACCTACCCCCCCAGCCCCCTTCCCCGCGCGGGAAGGGGGGGCAGGACTGCCCCCCGCCTCTGACTCGCCCTCTGGCTCGCCCTCTGGCTCGCCCTCTGGCTCCCCTCTCCTCGCAGGAGAGGGGCTGGGGGAGAGGTCCCTCGCCGCCCTGCTCGCCCGCGCCCGCGACCGGTTGCTGCGCACCGGCGAACTGCACCAGACCCAACGCGGCGCCACCCGCTCGCTCAA
>DASYGC010000246.1:0-3829 GCA_036000225.1 Ktedonobacterales bacterium
AACATCAAACTGATGAAGTGCGGAGGGCCGTACCATGCGCTGCGCATGATCCACGCCGCGCGGGCACACCACCTGAAAGTGATGCTGGGCTGCATGATCGAAAGCTCGCTGGCCATCACCGCCGCCGCCCACCTCAGTCCTCTGGTCGACTACGCCGACCTGGACGGCGCCCTGCTGCTGGCGGATGATCCGTACGAAGGCGTGCGGTTCGAAGGTGGCCACCTGCTGTTGCTGGACCGTCCAGGCCTGGGCGTCCGCCCGGTTGCGTAGTGGCGACGCTGCGCGATGGGGGCAAGCACTCGAACGTCGTATGAGTTTCCGAGCGGGTGAATCCGCGGCTGGAGGCGTTCCGCCACGAAGTCCACCTGCGTGGACTGCAGAGATTTGGTATGAGGCCACGAGGGAGGGGCCAACCAATGGAGCTGAATTTCGACGACGCGCTGGCGCTGCTGCGCGAGAAGAACACCAATGAGAGCCTGGTCAAGCACGGGCTGGCCGTCTCGGCGGCCGTGAAAGCCTATGCGCACCAGTATGGCGAGGACGAACTGAAGTGGGCCATCACCGGCCTGCTGCATGACGTCGATTACGAGCGGCACCCCACCATCGAGGAGCATGGCAAGGTCGGCGCCCAGTGGCTAGAGCAACTTGGCTATCCATCCGACATGACGCACGCCGTCCTGGCGCACAACGCGTACCATGGCGTCGCGCGCGAGGCGCTGCTGGATCGCGTCGTCTTCGCCTGCGACGAGCTGACGGGGCTGATCACCGCGGCGGCGCTGGTACGCCCCAATAAGAGCATCATCGGCCTGGAAGCCAGTTCGGTACGCAAGAAGATGAAGGACAAAGCCTTCGCCCGCGGCGTCAACCGCGACGACATCATCACCGGCGCCGAGCAGTTGGGCGTGGACCTCAACGACCATATCACCTTCGTCATCCAGGCGATGGCCGCCGACGCCGACACACTGGGCCTGCGCGGCACACCCGCATGACCCGTCGCGGTCGTTCGAACTGAAGTACGCCGCAATTGAGATCGTTCGCCGCTGACAAGCGGCCCGCACGAACAAGAGGACCGGTGCGATCAGGCCGGACGGAAGTCAGGGTCCGCCTACCGCGTCTCGGCTGGACGCGACAGCGGCCATCTGCTCCCCACGCAGCACCGCGACGTCGATCTCATACTGGCGTGCTTCTCCTGGTGCGAGCAACGGGAGCGTGCCACGCTTTTCGGCTTCCGCTCGTCCCTCGATGGTCGGACAATTCGCCGGTTCCAGGCCCACGACATAGGTGCCCTGGCCCAACTGACGCCATTCCATCATCCAGGGGAGTTGCGCTTTGCGGAAACGCAGTCGCAGGCCCAACCCGCCATCGAGTTGCGTGTTTACCACCGCGGCGGAAGTATAGCCCTCGGTGTCAGCACGCAAATCGAGAATGAACACCTGCTCGTGGAAATCGGCCTGCGGCGCGACAAAGCGATCGTAGACCGCCAGTCCTTTTTGCGCCTCCTCGTCGCGTGGTCGCACATCGATTGGGTTGACGAGCAATCGCGCGCCATCGTCAAGCAGCGGAAACCCCACGTTCATGTGGAAGAGTATCATGTGCCCTTGCTGGTTCCAACCCTCGTTGCGCACCGTGTTCGTGATGCGTAGCGAGGTGCCGCCCAGGCGGGTCTCGATGCGCCGCTGGAGCGTGAGACACTCGCCAAAGACAGCGCTTTCGCGCACCCACCCCTCGATCCAAAAGCGGCAATCGTCGCCGTCCCATGTGGTGCCCCAGGTGACGCTCTCGGCGGGTAGGTTGCCAATGCGCCCATGCAGGGGCAAGCGCTCCTCGCCAACCTGACACGGCGAACCAAAGTTGCGCAGCCCACAGGTTGTCACCAGTCCGCCGGTGAACGAGCGCAAGAACCCATGGTCAGTCGGCTCATAGAACTGGGGGCCAACGATGCCGTTGCGTGAATACCAGCAGAGCGAGCGCCCGTTATAGCTCAAGCGTGGGATGTCGAGACACCGATCGAGTAGCACGGTGAAGGCGAGTCCCGCGCCCGTCGTGACGTCGAGCGCCCGCACTCCCTGAGCGCGCCCATCGCTGAGCACCGAGGGGGTGATGCCGGCGATCTGGTCGAGACGGCCCACACGCTGGAGCAGTTCCGCGCGGCTCAACTGGCGGCCATACAGGTCTGGCATGAGAGGGTCCTTCGTAGCACTCGAACAGTATTGTGCCATCGCGGCGAGCGTTCCTGGGCCTTCGTGCTCACAGGGCTCACGTGGATGGATAGCAAGTTCGGGTCCACGACGTGTTGGCGCGCTGCCGCGCATCGGAAATCAAAACCGTCAACAAGTGAGCGGATGTCGCTCCCTCGAAGAGCACAGGTGGCGGCACAGCACTGCTGGCCTAGGGGCAGCGCACCAGTGCGATCACGATCACTCGTGGATCACACATGATACGTGCGCCCACGCCACTCCGAGCCGCGCCCGGTCAGCTTGCGCCAGGCCGAGCGCGCCAGAATGCCGGCGAAGACCGCACCGCCCAGCGGCTGTGTCCAGACATAGCGCCAGGGGATCGCGAAGCCACGATTGAGCCAGCCACGATACGCGACACTGGCGCCCACCTGCAGCGCGCCCGCTATGGCCCACGTGGCGCGCTGGCCCACCAGTCCCGCCAGCAGCAACGCGAACGGCACCACCGTGATGCCCAGTAGCCCCAGTGTCATCACTGCGAAGGTTGCCGGCCCGCCGCGACTGCCCAGGTAGGCGTTCTTGCCCCAGCCATGCCAGTGCTCACGCAGCCCCTGGTACATGTGCGTCTGGACCAACTCGCGCCCGTCAACCAGTTCCAGGCGGTAGCCCGCGCGTTTGACCTCATAGGCCAGGTCGCGGTCGTCGAGCACCGTGGCGCGCAGGCGGGGATTGCCGTAGCCACCCAGCGCGGTGTACACCGCGCGCCGTAGCAGGATGTACTGGCCATTGGCGATGGCCACCTCGCTGGCGGGATCGTTCACCTGGCCGGCGGGGTACATCGACGAGACACCCATCATCGCGATCGGCATCAGCACACGGCCCCAGAAATCCGGCAGTTCTTGCTGCGAGAGCAGCGAAAAGAAGTCCAACTGCCGCTCCCGCGCATGGCGCAGTGAGGTGCGCAGCGCGGCGGGGGCATGGTCGGTATCAGCATCGGTGAACAGCAGCCACGCGCCGCGCGCGCTCAGTGACCCGATATGCAGCGCGTGTGGCTTGCCGGCCCAGCCCGCTGGCAGCATGTCCACGCGGATGACGCGCAGCCGATCGGCCAGGGGGTGCTGGCGCCGCAGTTGATCGAGGATCTGGGGCGTGGCGTCCTGTGAGCCATCGTCCACGACGATGACCTCGAAGTTCGGGTAGTCCTGTGCCAGCAGCGATTCGACACAGCGGCGGATATTGCGTGCCTCGTCGCGCGCGGGCACGACAATCGAGACGAGGGGCGTATCTTCGCTGGCGAGCGGCGCGGTTACCGGTCCATCGGGAAGACACACTGGCACGCCGTTTCCCCAACTGCGCCGCGCCAGCACGGCATACGCTCCCAGCACACCCACCGTGAATCCCCAGACTGCCAGGCGTCCCGCCGTCGCGCGTCGCATCGTGCCCATTCCTTCCCGCCCGCGGGTATGCTCCCGGGTATCCTCCACCGTGGCTGGCGCAAGCATCGTGCGTGCCCGAATGGGTACGCCACGCCGCCATCCTTTGATGATTATACGGCGCATTCACCGATATTGCTGTCAAGCAGAATCGTCCCACCACCTTGGAGGGGGCTTGATGTATGGCGGGGACACAGAAGCAGCCCACCGTGTGGTGGACTG
>DASYGC010000247.1:0-2129 GCA_036000225.1 Ktedonobacterales bacterium
CCAGTGGCAGCACCTCACTTTTGGGGGCAAGGCTCGCGGTCTCGATCCTCCCGATGAGGAGCAGATCCTCCACCAAGCGCTGCTGCCGGTTGGCAGCCTGGACTATATGGTTGATCCGCTGCATGCGTTGTGCCTCGCTGAACTGCTCCCAGCGCGCCAGCAGCAGTTCGCTGAAGCCCACGATGGCGGTGAGCGGCGTACGCAACTCGTGGCTGACCGATGCCACGAAGTCGCTCCGCAACCGAGCCAGCTCCTCGGCCGCGCACGATCGCTCCCGCACCGCTAAATAGAGCCGCGCGTTGTGCAGCGCCTGCGCCACCCGCTCGCCAAAGGCGCCAGCGAGCCGTATATGGCGCTCGCTATAGAAACGCGGAGTCATGCTGCACACATCGAAGGCGCCGAGCTGAACCCCATCCACGACGAGAGGCACGGTAATGACACTACGCACCCGGTACTCATCCACATGGGGAGGAATATCCCGCCAGGAAGGTTCCTGTGTGGTATCAGCCAGGTAGCAGGGCGTGCTCAGGGTCGGCAGCCAGAATGCCGCGGTGTCGTCGAGCGGGGCGATGCGCGTACCGGTCGGCGACGCTGGATCGCCCCAGCTTTCGACGATGGTGACCCAACCCTCCTGGAAGAGCTTGACATTGACCAGATCACAGGGGAGCACACGGACGACCTGCTCGAGGATCACGCGATAGAGCACATGTGGCTCCAGCGTACTGGTTAAGGCGACGCTCACCGCGGCCATCGCCTCGGCCTCCTCCACCAGTTCCTGACCCAACCGGGCCAGATCCTCGGCGATGCGGGTCCGTTCCTTTTCGGCCGCGTAAAGGCGGGCGTTACGTACCGCCTGGGTTGCCCGCTCGCCAAAGGCGGCGGCTCGTTCAATGTGCGTCACGGTGTAGAAGTGAGGGGTGAAGCTAGCCACCTTGAACGAGCCAATCAGCGCGCCGTCAATGAGCAGCGGGACGACGATCATGCTGCGCATGCGGTGGGTTCCGCGCCAAGGCGGAGGATTCGTCCACCCCGGCACCTCCTCGGTATCAGCCAGATGGGCCGGCTTGCCGCTGGTCAGCATCTGCCAGGTGCTCGTGCTCGGGTCGATTGGCACCAATCGTGTCTCTGGAGCAATGTCCGGGCCGCCCAGAGTGGCCACGCTGATCACCCAGCCGTCCCGATAGAGGGCGATCGCCGCGTGATCGAAGGGCAGCACTCGCGCGGCCTGCTCGAGAATGATCCGATACACGGTACCAGGATCCAGGGCGCTGGAGAGGGCAGTGCCGACCGCGGCCATCGCTTCCGCCTCCTCGGCTTGCTGGTGGCGCAGGTGAGCCAGTTCCTCCGCTGTGGCCTTGGACTGTGCTAGGGCCTGCTCTATCAGCTTGCGCTCGGTGATATCCTGCACCTGGGAGATGAAATACCGTGGGCGCCCGTCCTCATCGCGCACCAGCGAGACCGCGAGCAGAACCCACACCGGCGCGCCACCCTTGTGGATGTAGCGTTTCTCTGCCGCATAGGTGGAAATTTCCCCGGCCAGCAGCCCCCGCAGCTGCCCCCGGCCGCTATCGATATCGCCGGGGTGGGTGATATCGAGGAAGGTGCGGGCCAGCAACTCCTCCTCGCTGTAGCCGACCAAGGCGCACAGGGCCGGATTGACCCGCAGGTAACGACCGTCCGGCGCTTGCAGGGACATGCCGATCGGGGTGTGCGTCTCCATTTGCCGGTACCGTTCCTCGCTCTGGCGCAGCGCCGCCTCCGTGACCTCGCGCTCCGTCACTTCGTGCACCAGCGCTTCGTTGCGCGAGACGAGCATGTCGCGGCTTGCACGGAGCCCCTCGCGGGCCCTATCCAGGGAGATGACGATGGACGCGATCGCCCCCTGCATCGTGGCAAAGCTGGTTGCAAGCGCGCCCACCTCGTCCCGCCCATGCAGGTCGAGCGGAATCAGGTCTACCTGGGCGTGCGCCCCATTCAGGTCACCGATGGCCAGGGCGCTCATCGCCCGTGCGAGGTCGGCGACGGTGCCAGTGGCCAGGCGCTCGGCGGCCTCCTGCATCGCGCGGACTGGGCGAGCGATGGCCCGTGCGGTCAGCACGCCGAACAGCACGGCCAGCACTCCGGCCAGG
>DASYGC010000248.1:0-1800 GCA_036000225.1 Ktedonobacterales bacterium
CGAACTTAGCGAAGCGCGCCGAAGGAGCTTCCGCCCGTGCGGCCAACACTCACTCCGCCCGCAACGCCTCCACTGGATTCACCGAAGCCGCGCGATGTGCCGGCAGATAACTCGCCAGCAACGCCGCCACCCCAAGCAGCAGTGACACGCCAAGCAGCGTCGGCAGATCCCACGCCTTCACCTGAAAGAGCAGCTTGCCCATCAGCGACAGCACCGCCACCGAACACAGCAGTCCCGCCGCCACGCCGAGCACCGTCAATCGCCCCGCCTCCTTCAGCACCAGGCCGTAGATCGTGCCGCGCTGCGCGCCCAGCGCCATCCGCACCCCAATCTCCCGTGTACGCTGTCCTACCGAGTACGCCACCACCCCGTACAGTCCCACCACGCCCAGTAGCGCGGCCAGTGCAGCAAAGGTTCCCACCATCCATGTAGCCGAGCGACGCATGTAGGCCGATGCCGACTCGTCAATGCGCACCGTCATCGTCGTCTCGTTGGTCACCCCCAGGTCCCGATCGACGTCGCGCGCCGCAGCCGCCATGGCCGGCAGCATCGCGGCATCGGACCCCTTCGTGCGGGCGATCGCAGAGACAAAATTGTCCGCGCTCTGATACATCGCGTAGTAGATCGCCGGCCAGACCTCCTCATCGAGCGGACCCTCGCGAAAATTGTCGATCACCCCCACGATGGTCTTCATCGAATCCGGCTTCAAATCAAGGTCGCCGACTCGCTTGCCCACGGGGTCCTCGCCAGGGAAATACTTCCGTGCCAACGCCTCATTGATAATCGCCACCTTGGGATGGTTCGCATCGTCGTTCGGAGTAAACACCCGCCCGCGCAGCAGCTTCGCCTGAATCGTCTTGAAATAGTCCGGCGTGACGTCGCGCTCCAGTGACTCGTTGTGCTCCCCGTTGTAGGGATGCCCCTCGAAACGCAGCCAATCCGTATCGCCGTTGTACCCGACGGGCTCATCGGAAGTCAGCGCCACAGATTCCACTCCCGGCATCTGGCTCAATCGAGCGACCAGCTCGCGGTCCAGCCGCCGTATGTCCTCGTCCTTCTTGTAGACCGCGCGCGACCCCGAGATATCGATGCTCGCCAGGTGGTCCGGCACAAAGCCCAGGTCCACACGCAGCAGTCGATAGAGGCTCTTGCCCAGCAGGCCCGCCCCGGCAAGCAGCACCATCGCAATCGCCAGCTCCGCGATGACCATGTTCGATCCCAGCCGCCGCCATAGTGTGCCCGCCGCGCCGCGTCCGCCCTCGCTCAGCCCGTTGTGCAGCTCGCGCGTGGGCAGCCGCACCAGCGGAGTCAGCGCGAACAATATAGTCGCCCCAACGCCTATCGCCACGGTGAACAGCACCAGGTGCAGATTCAGACCCAGACCCTCGAGGTATGGCATCTGCTCCATTCCCTGTTTCGGGATCAACCGTAGCAGCACCTTCATCACTCCCAACGACACGCCGAGTGCCAGCACGCTGCTGACGGCGACCAGCGCCAGACCCTCCGTAAGGAACTGCCGCGCCAGGCGCATCGGCGACGCGCCGAGTGCACCGCGCACTGCCATCTCCCGCCGCCGGCTCTCCGCCCGTACCAGCAGCAGGCTCGAGACATTTACGCATGCAATCAGCAGCAGCAGCCCCGCCCCCGCCAGAAGCACCAGCAGGATGGGCCGCACCGCCCCCACAACCGCTTCGCTCAGCGGCAGGATCGCCGCACCTTGGCCGCCATTCGAGCCCGGATACACCTTGGCCAGTTGCGCTGCGATGCCTTTGAGATCCTGTTGGGCCTGCGCCAGCGATA
>DASYGC010000249.1:0-2174 GCA_036000225.1 Ktedonobacterales bacterium
CGCTGCACCGCGGCATATACCTGGCGTTCACGCAGGAACTTGACCTCGGTCTTCGCCGGGTGCACGTTGACATCCAGCAGCGACGGATCGAGCTCGACATTGACGACGGCGATCGGGTGGCGGCCGGCCAACAGCAGCGAGTGATAGGCTTCTTCGACCGCATAGCTCAGCGTCCGGCTTTGCACCCAGCGGCGATTGACGAAGAAGGACAGGTACTGGCGCGTGGATTTGTAGCAGGTGGGCTGGCTGACGGCGCCGTGCACGCGCGGTCGGGCGCTGGGGTCGGCCACGGCGTTGTCCAGCTCCGCGGCCGCCGAGCCTGACGTGACGGTGGCAGCCCCCAACGTCACCATCTCTTCGGCGATGCGCACGCCATAGACGGCTACCAGTGCGCTGGCGAGCTGGCCGTCGCCGGGGCTGGCAAACACCTGGCGCCCCTCGCTCGCCGCGCTGAAGCGAATTTCGGGGTAGGCCAGCGCCATCTGTTCGAGCAGGTGCAGACAGTGGCCAGTCTCGGTGGCGCGCGTCTTGAGAAACTTGAGGCGGGCCGGTACTTCGGCGAAGAGGTCGCGGACGGAAATCGTGGTGCCGGTTGGCGCGCCCGCCGGACTCACAGAGCCAGCCAACCCGTGCTCCGCGACGAGTTGCGCGCCGGCGTCGGCCTCACGCGTGCGGCTGACGAGGGTCACCTGCGCCACGGAGGCGATACTGGCGAGCGCCTCGCCGCGAAAGCCGAGTGTCTGGATGCGTTCGAGGTCGTCCAGCTTGCCGATCTTGCTGGTGGCGTGGCGCGCGAAGGCTAGCGCGAGTTCGATGGGAGGGATGCCGCGCCCGTCGTCGCTGATGCGGATCAGCGAGAGGCCGCCGTTGCTCAACTCGACGCGAATGTGCCGCGCGCCCGCGTCGATAGCATTCTCGACCAGCTCTTTGACCACCGAAGCGGGGCGCTCGACCACCTCGCCGGCGGCGATCTTGGCGGCGACCTCCGCGGGCAACTGGCGGATCGGCATCGGACAGGACTCCTTGCGTGTGCTATCGTGGCGTACGACCTCCATTGTACCCCAAGTGCGGTGGGCGACCGGTGAGTGGTGGCCCGGAAGGAAGCTGATGGCAACCGAGTGACCACGTGGCAAGTTGGCCGTCTCACAAACTGGAGCGAGTACGGCGCCAGAAGATGAACGCTGGCGCGGGGGAAATGGAAGCGGAGGCCGACGATGGAAGCGGAACGGCTGGCGTCAGCGGCACCGGAACCAGTTGACAAGGCAGGTGGCGACTCGCTTGGCGACTCGCTCGCGGACGTTGCGAATGACGCAAGGCGCACCAGTATACGAGCCTGGATGCGGCGTCTCGCGCCGCTTGGCCCGGTGGTGGTCGTCGCGCTCATGCTGATCCTGATCGGCAATCTGATGGCCGCCACACTGCACTATAGCCGGCTGAGCGATTTCGCCCGCATCGGCACGCGCTATGGCCAGCACGCCGGCGCACAAGGCCTGGCGGTCTCGGAGCTGGGCTACGACGGCCAGTTCTTCTACTACCTGGCGGTCAATCCCCACATCGTCGCCGGCTGTGCCCAGAGCATGGTGGCGTGCCCGCTGGATGTGCCGCCTGAACGGTCGCAGCGCATCCTCTATCCGCTGGTGGCGCGGCTGGTGGCGCTGGGCCAGCCATCGTTGGTGCCGCTGGCCTTGCTGCTGGTGGATCTTGTCGCGGTGCTGGTGACGGTGGCGCTGGTGGGCCAGCTTTGCGTGGCGGCGGGGGCCTCGCGCTGGCTGGGCGCGGCGGCGGGGCTATTCGCCGGCGAGGTATTCGGCGTCCTGGGCGACCTCTCCGATCCCTTCGCGGCCATGTGGCTGGTGGTGGCCGTCTGGCTGGCGCGCAAAGGTCGACCGCTGCTCAGCGCGCTGGCGGTGGCGGCGGCGCTGCTGACACGCGAGCAACTGATTTTCGTGCTGCCGCTGCTGGCGGTGCCGCTGCTCGCGCGGCGGCGGTGGACCACGCTGGGTTGGTACACACTGCTGGCGCTGGCGCCGTGGCTCGCGTGGGAAGTCTATCTGCGCGCACTGTATGGCGTGTGGCCGCTCACGGCCAGCGCGGGCACGGCGGGACTGGTGCTGGCGCCGTTTGGCGGGTTGTGGTCTACCTTTGCGCAGCCGGCGTTCTGGTCGGTGGTTGTG
>DASYGC010000250.1:0-11930 GCA_036000225.1 Ktedonobacterales bacterium
AAAGAGGCGGTCTACGACAGGCTGCGCGAGTGCTACGATCCTGAGATTCCAGTCAACGTAGTCGATCTGGGACTGATTTACGCGCTCAAGATCGTCGGTTCCACCGTCGACGTCACCATGACTCTAACCGCGATTGGCTGCCCCGTGGGCCCCGAAGTCATGGCCGACGTAGAAGGCCACGTGCGTGAGGCCGAAGGGGTCGAGCAGTGCACGGTGACCCTCACCTTCGATCCGCCCTGGCGACCCGAGCGCATGACGGAAGATGCCCGCTGGGAACTCGGCATGGCCTGATCCCGGCGTGGCTGATTGGCAAGCGGCGGTTTGACGACGTGACACACGGGTGATCCTGGATCTTCGCCCAGGATCACCCGTGTGTGTGCTGGCTCAGAAGATCCAGGGCAGGGCCAGCGTGAGCGCCAGACCCCAGATCACATAGGCCACCGCGCCACCGCGTGCTACCGCATGGACCGCCTCGATCCAGCCATCAGCCTTCGCGGTGAATTGCTTGACGAGCAAGACCGCCAGGATGCCAATGTTGATGGTGTTCCAGCCGATGACTGTCACACGGTTCATGGTGAGCTGGCCCTGCGTGGTGCGATAGACAATCGCCGCCAGGGCATACATACCGACGAGCAGCGCCAACCCCGCCACCAGCTGGATGCCAATACGCAGCAGTGGCAGGAACCTGGCCGGGAACTCGCGCGCGGCGATCGGCGTCACCCCCACCAGCAGACCCATGATCGCGAACAGCCCCACGTTGTACACGATCAACACATCGCGATTGGTGAATGGCCGCGCGAAGTTGAACGGAATCACCGCCAGATACACCAGCAATACCAGCAAGGTGAGAGGCAGCAGCGCCTGCATCAGCACCGTGAGGATCTTGCCAAAGCCCCGCCGGAAGTCTTGCTCGCTCGGCGTGCGGGTTGGATCATACACACTGGCCACGGCAACTACCGGGATCAGGCCCACTCCGCCCGCGACGAGCAAGCGAATGACAAGCGGGTCGAGTTCGATGCTGAGCGCCTGAAACAAGCCATAGGTGAGACCCACGAAAACGCCGCCGGCAATAACATATACCCCCGCGGTGCCAATGCTTTCGATCGACTTGGTGAGAAACGCGAAACAGTTGCGCGCGGAGGCTCCGCGCCAGAGCAGCCAGATACCGATGGCGCTGGCTGCCAGCAGCGGCAGGTGCGCGACCATCAAGGTGAGATAGTCACGCTGGGTGATCGCGCCCTTGAACGTGGGGATCGCGAGCGCGTAGCTCGTCACCGCGACCAGCGCCAGACTCAGCACGACGGCGGTCACATATCCCCGGCGAGCGGTGAGCGCCAGGAACCAGATGAGCGCGAGGCCGGTCACTGGCAGCGCCAGCAGCGCCAGCACAGGAATCTGACCCAACACCAACAACTGGGGAGCGGAGAGTCCCCAGAAGATGAGGCCGAGCAGCAGCGCCAGTGGAATCGCCACGCGCCAGCTGGCGCTCAGTCGTGCCGGAAGGTCGCTCTCCGCCGTCTGCTCCAGGCGGAAGTACCAGGCGGCATACAGCAGATCCTGTGGCGCCTCCTGATAGCAGGTTGCCAGGGCAGCGGCAAATCGCGCGGCGCTATGGCGACCGCGGGCCTCCTGATACAACTGCTCCAGTTGGCGCGGGTCGTTCCGCGCGTCCCGAATCGCGGCCAGGTAGTCGAACTGGATCGAACCGATGATGGCATCGGGCTGGTCTCCAGGCATGGACAATTGCATATGTGCCTCTCTCCATCTGCGGCGCTCGGTCTGCCGGCACCGCGGAACCACGGCTCAGGTAATCGCGGGCAGGCTGTGAAGCGCCATCAGGACCATGGTAATGCATCGGCGGGCGGCAGCACAACACCGCGAGGCGCTTACGCACGGCAATCAGGTGCCGTGCACTGAACACTTGAGTGGCTGGCAGGTTAGCGGCCTACGCGACACCCGAAGCGAACCGGCGTTCACGCATGGCGTCACACCGTGCCGTATTGCCGGTCGTTCAGCCGCCGCGCGATCAGCCGTACATCGCGCTCGTACTTGGGATCGTCCATCGCCAGCGCCTTGAGGAGCAACAGCTTCTCCAGTGTAATGACAAAATACGCATCGGTTTTCTCCGCGCCAGCTAGGAGGTTGGTATAGTCGAAGCGACGGATCGAGGTCCACAGCTCGAACTGCCCAACGCAGACGCCCAGATCGCCCGCGAGATCCTTGAGAAGATCGGGATGAAGCGCCGCCAGCGCCCCATAGTCGGCGCGCGTCACGACAAAGTCAATGTCATCGCCCGCCAAGCGCAGGCTATAATACTCCATCGCCATTCCGCCGATCAGCAGTGGCTTGCGCGCGAAGGTATACCCCAGGGACGCCAGATCGACGGTTCTCATAGATTTCTTCCTTAGCTCGCCGCCATCGTATCACACCCAGCTCGAGTTATCGGTGGCGTTTCGTCGTAACACACCGGTGTAGCGCAGCGTCGCTCCGGCCCTCGTTCTCTCCGTACTCGCGCACGAGTGTGCGCTCTGGTCCCCGCGTTATCCCCGTAGTCGCGCACGGGTGTGCGCTCTGGGGCTCGTTAAGCGTATATGCGAACCCGGTATCACGTACCAAGCGCTGGTGGAGGCTTCGCGAGCGCAACGCGCGTGCGAATCCGCGCGGGGACCAACACGTTCGCGCGTATACTTGCGTATGCGATTGCTGGTCGACTCAGAGCGAAACGAGGAAGATGACGATGGGACAAGTGCGGCTGCGGAGCACCGCGACGACCTGGCGGCGTGTGTGGTGGCGGCGGGTGCTCCAGCGCATCCTGACGTCACTGCACATCGCCTGCTACCGCGCCACCAGCGGCGCCATCGGCCACCGCCTTGGCCCACTGCCCAACCTGCTGCTCACCACCACCGGCCACCGATCAGGCAAGCCACGCACCACACCCCTGACCTATATTCGCGCCGGTGGATTACTGGCGCTGATCGCCTCGAATTTCGGCAGTCGCACGGCGCCACAGTGGTACCGCAATCTCACGGCGCATCCCGAGGCGACGGTGCAACTCAAGCGCCACCGTTGGTCGGTCCAGGCACGGCTGGCAACGCCCGACGAGCGCGAGCGCATCTGGACCGCGGCGCTGGCGATCTGGCCCGCGTGGGCCGGCTATGCCGCGCGCGCGCGGCGCGAGATCCCGATCCTGGTGCTGGAGCCGGCGGAGTGATGTCCCTGATCCAAGGTCGGGAGCTGCGGCCGACGGGGAGCCAGCACTGAAAAGGGCAATCAGCGCGAAGGCGCACCCTGCGCAAGCTGGGCCATGCTCGCGACTTGCCGGCCAATATCCCGCGATTATTCCGCCTACGCGGTCAAGACACCCTGGTGGGACTGTGGACGCATCTGGCGGGTTGTGAAGATGCGGGCAGGCTACGCACCGGCGACCACGGCCTCATCGTCAGCGTACTCGATCATCAGCGGCTTAGGCAGCGGCTCGCCGCGCTCGCGGGCACGCTCGATCAGCATCTCGAGCACTTCCTGGCCGTGGCGCGCGGCCTCCTCATACGTCGCTCCGTGGGTGACGGCCACGCTGTTGATGAGTTGAGGCATCCATTCCGGCAACGTGACGAGGTACGCCTGATCTTTTTCACTCCATGCGATGTGCATCGCGTAGCGCGGCGGCTGTTCTGACTGGCTGCCTGCGGGGCTGGCCGTACTCACGGTTACTTCTTCCTCTGGCTCTGGGCCTTACGCGAAACCTGGATGGCACTACGGGTTGTTGTAAACCACCGTTTCAGCCACCAGAATGCCGCACGCTAACTCATCCGTGAGTGACCTGCGGCGCCTGCATTTTTCTGGTCGTATTTGGTAGGGCGGGAGGGACTCGAACCCTCACGCGGCTCACGCCGCAACGGATTTTAAGTCCGGTGTGTCTACCATTCCACCACCGCCCCGGGTAGTCAGTATCTCGCTCGCAGGATAGCACACGACGTGTGGACCACGCGAGTATCCCATCCTGTCCCGCCATCTAACTCTGACGGCCGCGTACCGCCGCCCAGGAGCGCTGCGGGCACCAGCATCCCGCGAGCGGCGGCATGTTCTACGCATCCGCTTCGGTCTCAGGTATCGGGGACAACGCGGCGGCCTCCGAGCTGGCTTCATCGGCCAGAACAACGGCCAGGGTCTGCGTGATACGCGCGCGCTCCACGCGCAACGAGCTGGCCGTTGCCTGGAGCACGCGCTCCCCATAGCCCGTCAGATCAACGTGGACGATCCGCAGATCCGTGGGGTCGGCCGCCTGGGTGCGCCGAACCAATCCGACCGTTTCCATGCGGTTGACCAGTTGCACCACCGCATTGTGGCGCAGTTGCAAGCGTTCGGTCAATTCAGTGATGGTGGCCCATTCACGCCCCGGAAACCCTTTGAGCGCCAGCAACAATAAATAGTGCTGCGGCATGATGCCGATCCGGCGCACGGCCAGTTCCGTGGTACGCGCGAAGCGGCGCAGCGCCGTGTGCAGCTCCGCCAGCAGTTCGTATTCCTGCTTGCTGAGTGGGGTGGGACCGGCCTCGTTCGGTGGCGTAGTACGGCTCACGTTCGTGGCTCCGTTCCAATCGTGGACACAATGCCGACCCGCGCGGTTGGCCCGCGGTCAGCATGCTGGTCTCCCATGTTGCCGCGTCCGCTCGACCCGCTTCGCGCCGCGCTATGCCACGGTCACCGGAGCGTCGTGAGCGGCACCAGCAGCAGAGCCGCGCCACCCATCAACAGCGGCGGCACACCCGAGGCGACAAAGCCCGCATAGCGGTCGTGCGCATCCGTAATCGTGCCATCGGCGGCGATGTGGCCGATCACCTGGTTGGGCGCGTTGGAGAGCTGCCCGTGGGAGTCCACCAGACCCACCTGCTGGCCAGTCCAGTCGTAGACGTGGCCGGACAGATCAGTCAAACCGATGCGCTGACCCGCCCGGGTGAACACGTTGCCATCGGCTTCTACCCGGCCAATACGCTGCGAGGTGCTGTCGTAGACATTTGCCACGCCGATGCCCTCCACCCCCCTTTACGACGCGGGCGAAGTGGTGGCGGCCCTACCGCCAGCCGCCTCAGGCTTGTTTTTGTTACGATGCGTGCCACCGATGTGGCCGATCCTGGAATAATAGTCCGCGCCCTGGTTCCGTTTGGTGCTCTCCCCGCCCCGCCGCCCAATGTCGCTATAGAACGCGATGCCGTGGCGCTGGCGCACAGCGTCGCCACCCAGTTTGCCGATCTTGCTATAGAACGCGCTGCCATGCTTGTCACGCGCGGCGGTGCCGCCCCGGCGTGCCGCTTCGGTGCCCGGTTTGGGTCCCGGTCGTTGGCGCGGCGCGTCGGTTGACGGTGGGACGGTGGTGGCCGCAAGGGGCGTCGCTGCGGTCTTGGATGGTTTGCGTGTTTTGCCCATTGTTTGGTACTCCTCGCGGCAGGTGGGTGTCAGACGGACGGAACGCCCCGTCCTGCGTGTCTGAACGGCATAGCCTGCCAGTGGCAACAGTGTACCTCAAAAGTACGCCTAGCCGATTGGTCTACGCCGCCAATGCCGCGCTGGTGGTCAACCACCCGGTGAATTCCGGAACGCTCGTAGGACTGCGCTGGTATGCGATGCGCAACACGAAAAGCACGGTCAGCGCGCGGCAGCAAGGCGCCTGAGCGTCGAACGTAAACCGTTGCTGGATCAGTAGCCTCGCCATGGACAACCCCGTGAGGACCTCGCGCCTAAAGCGGAGACATATGCGCATCGTAAGTCGAGAACAGGTCGCTGGCGGAGACATTTGCGCCGCTGGCGCGCCCCAGCACCTCGGGGAAGTCCGGCGACCAGTCTCCCTGTACGTTGTCGAAGTTCCACGCCATCGCGAAGCATAGGCCGCCGGTGGTGAAGCGTACCACGCTCTGCGCCCCGAAAACGTAGCCGCCCTTCTCCGCGTACCAGGCGCCATCGCCCGTGGAGCGCACGGCATCCCAGCCATAACAGCCATGCAGGTTCCAGTAGTCCAGCGCATTCGCCGCCTGCGCGCTCGCGAACAGATCGGGCAGCGTGCTCGCCTCGAAGAGGGGATTGTTGCTGGTGACATTGAGCGCCGCCAGCACGCGAGCCAGGTCCGGCATCGCGATGCGCAGGCCGGCGGCGCCCCCCATCAGCGCGTGATTGTACCAGCCGCCATATTGCGCCGGCACCAGACGTCCATCGTCGTGCATCACACTCGGTAGCAAACAGAGATCTTGCACTTTGTGATAGACCACGTTGCCAGTGGTGGGGTCGGTGTAGTCCGCGGGTACCGACGCATCGTAGCGCGCCTCGGTAGGCGCGAGCTCGCTTTCCAATGTCCCCGCCAGGCCCACGTTGGAGATGCGCAGCGGCGTCATGACGCTGGCCATGATCGCTTGCAGGTATCCGTGAGCGAGATCGGCTGTGCCGGGGGCCAGCTTGCGCGCGAGGATATTTCCCAGCATCGCGTAGCCCGAGTTGTTGTACCCATACGGCGGATCGCCCAGCGGATAGGCGGATAGATAGGCGGCCGCCTGGGCCGCGCTCAACGGCAGCGACGCCTTGAGTTGCCGCGCCGCCTGTTCCATGACACTTCGCCCAGCGACTTCGTAGAGCAGTCCGCTGCGCATTTCCAGCAGATCGCGCACCGTAATCTGCTCGAATCCGGCAGCCAGCGTGTGGCCAGGCGGCGGGGTGAGATCGAGAATGCCCTGCAGCGTATCGTCGAGGGAGATCGCCCCTGGCCCGCCGTTGGGGGGATAGAGCATGCGCCAGATCGCCAGCGCGGTGATCAGCTTGCTGCAGCTGGCAATGCGGAATTGCGTGCTGGGCAGCGTGGTGGGGTAGCCTTCTTCGGCATAGGTATAGCCGCGCGCGAGCACCAACTGGCGATCCCGCACAATCGCCAGCGAGGCGGCGCGCACCGAGTAGCGCTCCATCACCGCGCGTACCTGGTCGTCGATTGGCGACGCGGCTGGCCAGCCGGTGGGTGGTTGCCACTGGCGCCGCTGCGCGGTAGCTGCCAGCTTGCCCAGGGCGAAGATGGCGGAATAGCGCGTCGCATCGCCCACCCCCGCGGCCTGGACGGTCTGTGGATACCAGCCAGTGCCCGCCAGCTGACTCGCCTGCTGCTGATATTCGGCAAGCGTCAGATCCGGCATAGCCAGCGGTGCGGGCTGGAGGGGATCATCGCGAAAGATGCCCAGGTAGTCCTGATCGCCCGACCGCGCGATCAGTGTCGGCCGCGCGCCCTGGCCCTGCTGGGCGGCGAGTCGCTGGCTAAAAGTGGTGGCATCCTCGGCCCCGCTGTCACTTTCCGTGCCGGCGGACCAGCGCACATGCTGTGGGTTGGCCGACCAGATGCCCGCATAGCGTCGGTCGGTTGGGCTGCCGTAGACCGCGACCCAACTGAGCAGCAGTGGCGCGTTCTGCGAGCGGGCGAATTCCGTATAGTCGATGAAGCTGACGGGATGCCTCGCATTGGGCGTGGGATCGTTCTTGCCCCAGACCAGGTCCCAGCGCACCACTGGCGGTGGGCCGCTCTGCTGCGCGAAGATCATCGAGACACGGGCGGCGCTGCCCGTGCCCAGGACCGTGATGATGGTGGGAACGTAGCCCTTGGCCATCCAGCTGGTCAGCGCGGACGCCGCGTCGGCGAAGGTGGTGTTGTAGCTGCCATTCCAACTGGGCCCGTTGGGCGCGTACACGGCGGCGAAGCGCGGATCGGCCGCGTCGCCGTACATGCACAGCGAGATCGGCAGCCACCGCTGCGCCCGCAGCAGGTTGGCCACTTTGAGATGATCCGCCAGGCTGAGGTCGACATAGGACATGGCGGGTGGTGGCGCGATGGTGGCGCCGATGCTGCGCGTTTGGTGCGCGCAGGCGTCCAACACCGCAGGTGCCCCGCTGAGCAGGAGCGCACCCGCGCCGGCGCGCCGCAGCAGCGAGCGGCGCGAGAGCAGTGGGCCAAGCGCCGGAGCGCATTGAGCGCCGAGCCAGCCTTGGCTGGGCCCGCGTGGGGACAGCGGGAGTCCGCGGGCCGAGCAGCGTGGATCGCCGCCGCTCGCCTCCCCCTCATCCCGCACCAGCGACACGTTCGCGCCTCCTCACCGTGGCCAGCGGCGGCACGCCCCAACCCGATCCACGTTATCATGAGGCTTCGCCGCGCAAATGTCAAAAAATGGCAATCCCTGAGATGGAGCAAATGGTCTCGACCCCTTGATCCTCATCGCCAAAAAACAATCCGCCCTCCAGGTTGAGGGCGGATGATTCCAGGACTTGCTCGGTGCGCGGAGGCCACGGGCGGATTCGAACCGCCGATAAGGGTTTTGCAGACCCTCGCCTTAACCACTTGGCGACGTGGCCGCTGGAGCGGGAGACGGGATTTGAACCCGCGACCTTCTCCTTGGCAAGGAGACGCGCTACCACTGCGCCACTCCCGCATTGCTGCGGCGAAGGCTCGCGCCTTCGGTTCCTCAACTATACCCTACACAGCGCCGGGGTGTCAACCTCAATGCGTAGCTTCGTCCCGCCACGGTAGGACCCTGGCCGTCGGCGCGCGGGTCGCGTATAATGGCGCCACATCGAATGTGCAACTTGCGGAGAGGTGTCGGGTGCGTTGGGCTGGGTTGAGAGGATCGCATAGCGTGGTAGATAAACAGATGGATCAACGGGCCGGCGACCGCAATCAAGGGGCGATGCCCGACGATGCGCTGGAAGGCGCGCATGAGGCCGGCCGGCGTGAAGTCGAAATGTACATTCGCACCTATCAGACCATGCTGCGCAGTTCAGGTGAAGTCGGCCTCAAAGCGTTGATCCAGGCCCACTACAATATCGATTCCATCCTGCATCCCGCGGCGCGCTCCAGCGAGCCGGATATGTCGGCGTTCATCTATGCCATGTTGCGCGTTCCCACCGCCATTCTCAACGTGAATCGCGTCTTCCTGGGCCAGTCCGAGGAAGTCTTCACCCAACAAGGGTTCCCCGTCGACAAGTGGCAGGCCGTCACCGCCTCGGCGCGTCGCCGCAAATGGTTCTACGACGGCAAGAACACGCTGGCGGCCTATATCGCCAGCGTGAGCGACACCGACGATGTCGTGCCGACCCTGGTGGCGCTCCAAATCGAATGGAACAAGTTCCACTGGCTGCTCAACGCCGATCCCACCACCATGCAACTGCTCGAGAGCCGGGTGGATCGCTCGTCTCCCGTCTATTCGGAAATCACCAAGGTGGTGCGCGAGCGCCTGCATGTCACCATGGACGACTGGCGCCGCCTGGAGGTGATGTGGGGCGACCAGATGTGGAACAGCCTGCTGGCCATCGGCAAGGAACGCAAGAGCTTCACTCTGCGTATGCTCGGCGGCTCACATGTCGGCTTCGTGCGCGCCACCCGCAAATGGTGGGCGCCGGTGAACAAGTTGCTCGACGACCTGCGCCTAGGCCGCCGCCCCGTCTATTTCGTCTCAAGCAACACCCATAGCCTGGTAAATTTGCTGTCGGGGACCGGTGTGCGCCACCAGGACGAACTCAAACGCTTCCTGGCGACCGGGACCGATTCCGTGCTGGCCGAGGAGTCACGCAAGATTCAGGAGGGCAGCGCGCCAGGCAACTGGCAGAATATGCTCTATTACGCTGCGCGCGAGTACCAGAAGAGCCACGCCGGTCAGACCTTCGCGCGCAGCCGTCCGGTCGAAGAACAGGAACGCGGCATCTGGTATATTGGCGCGCGGCACGGCCTCGAACTGGATGTCCAGGTCATCGACCTGGCCAAGCTCCATGCCCAGGATCTCGATCCGCGCGTGCGTGTGGCCGGCAGCGAGCGAATCGCTGACTGCCAGGGCGTCATCATCAACATTGACTATCCCCTCGGCGCCGCCGCTTATCGCGTGCTACGTGAAGTCCTGGAAAACCTGTCGCAGGTCAAAGGCATCTATATTCTTGGCAAAGCGGCAACCCTCAACGGCAGCATTGGCGATGTCATGGTTTCCAATGTGATCCTGGACGAGCATAGCCAGAACACCTACTGGCTCGACAATTGCTTCAGCGCGGGCGATATCAGCCGCAATCTGATCTTCGGCGCGGTGCTGGACAACCAGAAAGCGGTCTCGGCCAAAGGCACTTTCCTGCAGAATCGTGCCTATCTGGACTTCTTCTACCGGGCCAACTATAGCGTAGTGGAGATGGAGGCCGGTCCCTATCTCGACGCGGTGTACGAAAGCCTGTACATGACGCGCTATCCCACCGAAGAAAATATCAATTTCGCCAAATTGCCGTTCGATCTGGGCGTCCTGCACTATGCCTCAGATACGCCGTACACCCGCGGCAAGAATCTCGCCGCCGGCAGCATGTCCTATTACGGCATGGACTCGACCTACGCCGCGACCATTGCCATTGCGCGGCGCATCCTGGAGCACGAGTTGGGGGGCATACGCGGCGAGGCGGTCGCGCGGGCGGAGGCGCTGCGCCTGCGTCGTACGGCGGGTGATGGGCATCCAGCGACCGCGTAGGACTCGCCGCACCGCCCAGGACTTTGCGCCGCTTGCGGCCATCCCACTCAGGCCGGCTCGATGGTGCTCGTCAGACCGTGGTGCTCCAGGCCCTCACGGTAGAACTCCGCCGTTTCCCTGGGACAAATGACCACTTCCGCCTGCCCTTTGAGGTGTGCCTGGATCATCACCGCCATGGCTCGCTCGGGCGTCAGTTGGGGCACCGTGCGCAGCAGCGCCAGCACCACGTGATCCATCGCGTTGAACTCGTCATTATGCAACAGGACACGAAAATGTGGCAGCTGGCGCAGTGCCTCACGCACATCTTCATCCGTGCGTGGCAGCGTGGGCCGCACGTTGCTGACAATCACCTGTGTCTGGCGGCGAAACAAGAAAGGCATGTCTCGCTCCTTCCGCTGCGGTACCTCGCGCTACGCCACATTGTCATCATGGTACATGCAAAGACGTAGGCTCAGGGGATTGGGCCACATGTCGCGATCTTTGGCCGATGCGCCACCAACTTCGTTGCGGAATGGGCACGCCAGTCGTTGTAGGAGTGAGACTGAGTGCCAGGAAAGGGACTGACAGCATGACGTGGCGACGTGCGCTTTCATCAACGGGTGGCGAAATTGACCCCGAGCACGAGCAAGAGTTGCGCCTCATTGCCCACACCCGTGTAGGTGCCGCCTGGGCGCTCTCCGCGCTGGTCGCGCGCTATCAGCCGCTGGTGGTTCGCTATCTGGTGCGGCTGACGGGCGACAGCGCGCAGGCACACAAACTGGCCGAAGCCGTCTTTGTACGCATGTCGAAGCGCCTGCGCGGTCCGCAGGGGGGCGACCACCTGCGGCTGTGGCTCTTGCGCACGAGCACCGATGCCGGCCTCGACGCGTTGCGCCGGCCCAGCGGCCCATCGCATCGCCGCTTGGCGGCTCCCGCTGGCCCGGCGGCACTGCTGGCCGGCAAAGTAGGCGATACGCCAGTCGGGCGCTTCGTCGCCGCGTTTGGCGCCCGCGTGCGGCCGGCCGCTGGTACCCGTGCCGCGACGCGGACGCAGCAATTCGTCTGGCAGGCGCCCGCCGCGGGTGAGAACGAGAGTCGCCTGGCGGGAGAAGATGACGACCAGGAGCGGCTGTCGCCGCAAGAGATCATTCGCCATCGCATGATGCGGGTCGTGCTCGCCGAGCTCCCTTATGGCGATGCGCAGTGCCTTTCGTTGCATCTGGTGGCCGGGTTGAATCAGGCGGAAGTGGCCCAGGCGCTGGGTCTCGCGCTGCCGGTGGCCCAACGGCGCATCGTCCAAGGCTTGCAACTCTTTGGCGCGCGCTACGATGCCGCTCTGGCCAGCCTGGGAATCTCCGCCGACTTCGATGCACCCACCCCAACAGCGGGCGCCGTTCCACTGGCAGCGCCGGCTCCGAGCACGACGCTAACGGATCAGGTGGT
>DASYGC010000251.1:0-5654 GCA_036000225.1 Ktedonobacterales bacterium
CGCTCGCCATGGTCAGCGGCAGCCCGAGGAAGGCGGCGTAGCGCTGGGCGGCGGCGGCGACGGCCGCGCCCGCGTCGCTGGCCAGCGGGACAAATGGCGCCAGTTCGATGGCAACCGCGTTGGGCGTGAGGGTGCGCCGCCAGCTGCCGGCCACCTGCCCGTCCACCACGATGGTCGCGTCGAAGACCAGCGGACCGGCGGCGTCGGGTCCGCCGCGCCGCGATTGGTCGAACGCGGCATAGCCGACGTGGAACTCGTCGAACGTCGGCAGCAGCAAGGCCGTGGGGGCGGTTGGGGCCGGCGCGGCGGCCAGCGGCGCGGCGGCCAGCGGCGCGGCAGCCAGCGGAGTGGCGGCCAGCGGCGCGGCGGCGAAATAGTAGGTGGCGCCATCGAGCGTCTCGTGGGCCAGGTGCGCGCCGGCCAGCGCCAGCCCCACGCGCGCGTCGGCGGTGGTCAGCCCCGACCACCAGACGAAGTCCTTGATGGTGGCGGGTCCGTGGCTGGTGTAGTAGCGCCGGGTCAGTTCGGCCACCGCCTGCTCGCGCGGCAGGGTGCTGGCGTGCGGGGCGCGTTCGGCCAGCAGCGCGTAGGTGAACTGTTTGCCGCGCCGGGGACCGCTGCACACGATGGCATCCAGTTCGGCATGGTGCACGATGTGGCCCAGCCGCTGCCCCTGGGCCAGGATGCCGCCGCGCGCCAGCGCCACGCCCAGTTGCCCGCGGGTCAGCTGCTGGCCGCCCGCCAGCGCCTGGGCGATGAGGGTGTTGGCGCGTGCGAACAGCGCCTCGTCCAGTTCGAAGCGGCGGTGCATCGCGGCCAGCAGGGGTTTGACACGCGGCGCGGTCAGCTCCAGCAGCCAGCGAATGTCGGCGGGGGTGACGAAATGCCAGGTCGGTCGCAGCGCATGGGTACGCAGGATGCTACCTTCGGCGAAAGCGCGTTCGATCGAGTCCTCGGTCGCGCCACGCAGACGCAGGCCCAGCGACCACTGCGCACCGAGGTAGTCCTGCGCCTGGACGGCGCCCATCCACGCCACCACCTCGGCGGGCGTCGCCAGGGGCTGGTGCGTGAGGCATTGTTGCGCCAGACGGCGCAGGGCGATCGGGGTGGCTGCCATGGTGTGCGCCTCCTACTTTCGAGGGCGCTAGCCGTCCAGCAAGGCGCGGATGGCCAGGCTGAAGCCAGGCAGCAGGGGACTGGTGAGGGTCTGTGTCTCATCGAGTGTCGTTCGCCCCTGGGCGGTCCAGACTTCGATGCTCCGGCCCTGGTGAGCGATGACCCACACCTCCGCGACGCCCGCCTGGCGATAGGTCTGCGCCTTGAGCGCCAGCTCAGCCAGCGTCTGCGACGGCGCGACGACTTCGACGGCCAGCAGCGGCGCGTCATCGGTGACCCGATCCCACGCGGGCGGTGTCGTGCCGCGCATGATCGCCACGTCGGGCGCGAGGATCGTGCGCGTGGGGGCGCCGGGCGGAGTCAGGTCGAAGAGCGTGTTCTGGACGATGCGATGGGCGAATCCCGTCGTTCGTGCGTAAAGGCCCAGCTCGCCACCCAGTCGCTGGCACAGGTCGCCCTGTCCCGCGAAGGTCATCGTGCGCACCAATGTCCCTTCAAACAATTCGTACGTGTAGCCATCGCTCTGCAGGCGCACGGGGTCCTCCGCGGTGGTGGTGGCGGGCACCTCGAACACATCTCCCCAGGTTGGTTGGAGTGCGGCCATCTCGTGAGACCCTCCTTTCCCGATGTTCGCTGGCAATGTACCACGCGCGCCACACGGCTCGGGCATCATCCCGCTACGTGGATTCGAGCGCCATGCGCTGCTCAGCGTGCTAGAATGCTCGTAGCATTGAGAAGGAGGAACGGATGCCACGGAAGAAGCGCGACATTCGAGCCGACTACCGCAAAGCCGGTTTCAACGAGCGCCAGGGGAAGGGCGATCATGTCGTGTATTCGCATCCACTGCTCAAGGAGAGTTATGCCGTAGCGGGAGTGGATGGCAAAGTTGCGCTACCCTATGGCGAGACGAACCTCCGCAAAGCCAAACCCGTGCTTGCGCAGGCTATGAAGAAGCTCCGCCAGCAACAACAGAAGGGGAAGCAGCCATGACGTCTGCGACCACGCCGCCCTATTCGATCGTGATTGAGTGGTCGCCCGAAGACCAGGCCTATGTGGTGATCTTGCCGGAATGGGCTGACCGCTACGCGATGCCAGTGGGGGATGGGACGACCTACGAAGATGCGCTGGCCAGCGCGCGCGATGCGCTGGCGACCTTCATCCACCTCGCCCAGGAAGACGGCGCGCCCCTGCCCGCGCCGCGGGTCTACGCGCCGGCCAGCATATAGGCGGTCTTCACGCGCCCGGCGGCTGGACCGGTGGTTGGCCCTGGGCGCGGCGGGCACGCGCCTCGCGCATGCGGCGCAGCCCTTCCTCCGGCAGGCGCCAGCGTGCCAGCGGCGCCAGACGCTTGTAGATCGCCGCGCCCAGCGAACTGCGCACCTGCGTCGCCAGCGGTGGCGCCCAGACATCGGCGATGGTCACGATCGCCACCTGCCCATCGGTGAAGTAGGGATCACCGCCACCGTTCACGCCGCGCGTCGGCTTGCCGAAGCCCGGCCGCCAGCCCAGGTTGACGACGAAGCCCGTATCCGTCAACTCCGCGATCACCTGGGCGCGCTCGGCATCCAGGTCGGGGCCGATGCCGTGGGTCGGCAGATGCGTGGTCTTGCTCAGTTCCACCTTCATATCTTTGGTCGCCGCCGCCGCCCAGATCGGCCGCCCATCCACCGCCGCCTGCTTTGCGTCCCACAGGCGGATGTGGTCGCGCTGGCGCACGCTGGGTCCCGGTCGCTCGAAGGCCAGGTCCTCCTTGTGGCCGAACAGGTAGAGATTGCTCACCGGCGCCGTCGAGTATTTGCGCCCCAGAATCGAGTCCACACTGATGCGCGTCGAGGTCACCAGATCGATCTCGTCGGCGCGGAACCAGCCGGCGGCCGCGAACGCCGTCGCGATCTGTCCCGACGTGCCGGTGAACTCGAAGTTCACCGGGTCGCCTTCTTTGCCCTTGCGATTGACCGTGGTCAGTGGCAGCGGCACACTCACCAGCCGCGCCGATGCCTCGCGTCCGGGCTTGCTCGCGCGCCGCAGCGTGCGGTACGAGAAGGCCACATGCACCGCGAACGCGAGCAGCAGCACGACCACCAGGATGACCACCGCGAGCACCAGGGGGTTGGTCTGTAGAAAGCGCCAGAGATTGGTCAGGAATGCTGGCATCGCCTCGCTC
This sequence comes from Ktedonobacterales bacterium, assembly GCA_036000225.1. Classification (GTDB taxonomy): domain Bacteria; phylum Chloroflexota; class Ktedonobacteria; order Ktedonobacterales; family JADMIN01; genus DASYGC01. The sequence continues at coordinate 3,281 of DASYGC010000251.1, forward strand.
CTTCTCGCACCGCTTCAGCCCTCGTGCCCTTAAGCCTCATTATCCCGGTCCTCCACGTCCCGGTTGCTTGCGCGTGCCATTGTACCAGCTTCCTCGCCGCATGTATAGGACCAAATACACGCGTACGCGCGCCGTGCCCGCAGCCTGTGGTTGAGCTTGGCACTATCCTTGCGTTCCAGCGAGGAGCACTGGCCACCGCGGCCAGAGGCGCCCGCGCCATTGTTCGCCACGGGCGCCAGCATGACCGAAAGAAGGGATCCGCCCATGCGTAGCACCCTGCCCCTGCCCATTGTCAGATGGCTCGTCGCCGTGCCCGCCGTGGCCCTGGTGATCGCCTTCGCGGGATTCGCCCCCACCGCTACCACCGTCACCACTCTGGCCAAAAAGAGTCCCACCTTTGTGAATTATCAACTGGGCACGCAGTTCATCGGCGAACGCTGCCCCAACAGCTCCACGCCTTGTACCAATGGCGCCGCCGAGCCCGCCATTCGCGCCGACAACGCCGGCACCTTCTACGCCAGCTCGGAGAACGGCCTGGGTGCGGGTACCGAGGCCTGGAAATCCACCGATGGCGGCCACCATTACATCACCCTCGCCTCGCCCAATGCCCTCTCGCAGACCTCACAGCCACAGGTCGCCCCCGGCGGCGGCGACACCGATCTGGCAGTCGCTTCCGCCCGCAACGCCAACGGCCTGTACACCGTCTATGTCGCTAGCCTCAACCTGGCTAATGTCGACGTGAGCACCTCGCTCGACGGCGGCCACAGTTGGACGCTGCATCCCACCAGCGCGACGATCCCGGGCGATGACCGCGAGTGGATCGCCGCCGATGGCGCCAGCAAGGTGTGCATCAGCTACCACAGCAGTGCCAGCACCAACGACATCTTCGTGGACTGCTCGGCCGACTCCGGCGCCACCTTCACCCAGCTGGCTAACGCCTTCGACACGGCCCACCTGTACAACGCGGAATTCAACAACGCCATCGGCAACCTGGCCATCGACCCCAGCACCCACAACGTGTACCAGACTTTCTCAGGCATTGACCAGGCCGATGTCGCCCCCTGCACCGCCGGCACCGGCCCCTGCAATACGCACGTCGTGTATATGGCCGTCTCCACTGACGGTGGCAACTCGTTCACCGACTACCCGGTCTACGATAACCCCGACCGTACCGTCAGCTATGGCCATCAGTTCGTCAACGTCAGCCTGGACCGCGCTGGCAATCTCTATTCGGTCTACAGTGACAACCACAACCTGTTCTACAGTTTCTCCACCGACCATGGCCAGCACTGGAGCGCACCCGCACAGATCAACCAGAGCCCATCGGCCACCGCCATCTTTCCGTGGAGCGTGGCCGGAAACGCCGGCAAGCTGGATGTCGTCTGGTATGGCACATCCTACTACGATGGCGTGAATCCGCCGGATAGCTATCCCGCTAGCGCGGCCTGGTATGTCTACTTCGCGCAGAACCTGCATGCCACGACGACTGGCAGCGGCTTCAGCCAGGTGGCCGCCTCGCCCATCAATCACTTTGGCGGGGTGTGCGAGGGCGGCATCTCGTGCACCGGTAATCGCGATCTGTATGATGACTTCGGTGTGGCCGCCAGCCCGATCACCGGCCTGGCCTCAATCGTGTATAGCGACGACCAGTACGACAGCGCGCAACCCACGCGCTGCACCACGACGCAGAGCAACACCAGCGCCTGCGATCATACCGCGATCGCGACCCAAACCAGCGGATCCGGCATATTCCGCTAGGCGCGCCGACCGGGCGATGTCTTTCGTCCGGTCGGCCCCGCCCGCGGTGGACGGGCCGGCGTGAGCAGTCATCTCGCCTCGCGCGCGTTCCGCCCCACACCACCGGCGATGGTTCACGCGCAAGACCGCGCGGGCCATCGCTGGTTCACGTGCGCGCCGCGGTGGGGATCGCCCGCGAAGCCGTCCGCCCACGCGCGCACGTGGAGGACACGCCCAGAGCGGCGGGCGTGGGCAAGGGTGACCAGGTGGGCCCAGGACTCCTGGGCTGGGACGACTCGCCGAATGGTCATGGCTGTTTCCGCTCATCGGCATGCGTGCCGTACCATGTCTCTACCTGTGTCACCGACAGCGGACGACTAAGCCTGACGCGGCGTGGCGGGCTGCCCAGGTGGAGATCGCACCGCGACCAGGACCTGGCGGGAGCGCCGGCCGCGGCGGGCGGGGGCGGTAGAAAGAGAGCGCGCAGGCGCATGGTGCCGGTTCTGGTCATCGACGACTCGCCGACGGTGCGTGCGGTGGTGCGCGCCGGCTGCACCCAAGCGGGCTATCAGGTGCTGGAGGCCGCGGATGGCAACGCGGGTCTCCAGACGTTGCGTGAGTTGCGCGGCAAGGTAGT
>DASYGC010000252.1:0-3251 GCA_036000225.1 Ktedonobacterales bacterium
TTGAGCGCCGTGCCCCGGTAGCCGCCCTCCAGGGGCACCGCCTCGCCAGCATCCAGCCCGATGCCCACCGGCAGCGGCGGTGTTTGCTCTCCAAAGTGAGCCTGCAAGGCCACCGCCGCGCGCAGCGCCTGGCGCGCCGAGACGAAGGCCACCAGCGCCTCATCGCCACGCAGCTCGATCAGGCGTCCGCCCAGCGGACCCACCGTGGCGCGTACCAGGGTGGCGAACCGCTGGGCCAGGCGCGCGGCGGCTTCATCGCCGTGCTCGACGGTGTAGCGGGTGTAGCCACGCACATCGGCAATCAGGAAGGTGTGGACCGCCGCCCCCTCGGCCATGTCGTCGCCCGTTGGGCCGTGGTGATCGGCGTCACTGTCATGGTCGCCAGCAGGCGCGGGAAGCGGATCACTGGCTTGGGCCACAGCGTTCGCGGCGTGCTGCCGGTTGGCGGCCACGAGGCCGGCACGCTCATCCGCGTTCAGAGTGAGCGCCTCGGCCAGCAGCTCGACGGTGGCCGGCTGCGCGAGGCGTTCGCCGCGTTCGAGCATGCTGATGTAGCTGATGCTGAAGCCGGCGCGCTCGGCCAGTTCCGCCTGCGTCAGGCGCGCGGCGCGGCGGTGGCGCTTCAACAGCGTGCCGAAGGCCAGCGGCGTGATCGTGGCCATCGTCTTCGCCCTTTCTCCGCACTGGCCTGGCGCGATAGAACCCGCCCGCGTGATGCATCGATCGACCGAATCCCCTCTGGTTGCCGCAAGTTTCGCGCCAGTTTGTGTGGAATCAGAGCAGTAGCAGCACCTTGCCCCGCGTCGCGCGGCTGGCCAGCGCGGTCTGTGCGGCGCCCGCTTCGGCCAGCGGATACGTGCGATCAATGCGCACCGTCAACTCGCCAGCGCGAATCCACGCAAACAGGTCCTCCACACGCCAGAGTAACTCCTGGCGATCGGCGATGTAGTGGCCCAGTGTTGGGCGGGTGAGGAATAGCGAGCCCTTCGCATTGAGGAGCTGTGGATCGAACGGTGGCACCGCGCCGCTGGACTGGCCAAAGAGCACCAGATAGCCGCGCGGACGCAAGCAGTTCATGCTCTGATCGAAGGTCGTCAGTCCTACGGAGTCGTAGACGACCTGCACGCCGGCGCCATCGGTCAGCCGCCGCGTTTCCGCCGCGAAGTCGCTCTGGGTGTACAGAATCACCTCGTCCGCCCCAGACGCGCGGGCCACGCGTGCCTTCTCCTCGCTGCCGACCGTGGCGATCACCCGCGCGCCGCGCCGCTTCGCCATCTGTACCAGCAGCGCGCCCACCCCACCGGCCGCGGCGTGCACCAGCGCGGTCTCGCCGGCGCGCAATGGATAGGTGCTGTGGGTCAGGTAGTGCGCTGTCAGACCCTGGAGCAGCACGGCAGCCGCGACCGCTGTCTCCACGCCTTCGGGCACCGGCACCACCTGCGCCGCCGGCGCGATCGCGTACTCAGCGTAGGCGCCGGCCAGTTGCGCGGACGCCACGCGATCGCCCAGGTGGAGGTCCGTTACGCCGGGGCCAACCGCATCCACGACGCCAGCCCCCTCGGACCCGAGCACGAGCGGCAGTTGCCGTTGATACTGGCCGGTGCGCGCGTAGATATCAATGAAGTTGACGCCAGCGGCCTCCAGCTTGATACGCACCTGCCCCGCGCCCGCCTCGGGCAGCGGGATGTCATCCAGCCGCGGCACCTCGGGTCCGCCGTGTTCGTGTACCCGTATGGCTTTCATGCGCTTTCCTCGTCTCTTTCGCGGGCTGAGACCACGTCTTTATATACCGCACTGGCTATCGTTCACGCGATAAACACATCGGCTGGCACGCCAAAGTACATGGCCAGCCGCTGGATGTGCGCCAACGCCAGCCGGCGCTTGCCCGCCAGCACCTCCCAGACGATCGAGGGGGCGCCGAACACCGGGACGAGAGCGGCCTGTGCCAGTCCATTCTCCTCCATCAGATAGCGCCGCGCCGCCACCCCGCTCGTGGCGGGCATCGTCACGTGGGCGCGCTCGTAGGTTTCCACCAGATCGGTCAGGGCGCCCAGGTACGCCTCCTGTGCCACCGAACGCGTGGGGAGATCAATCAGCCGACCTATGGCTGCGAGCGCCTCGGCCAGATGTGGATCATCGCGGATGGAGACGAGCGGGAAGGCACGCACGAGCGCCAGGTATTCCTCCGTGACGATCTCGTTCAGAAACCTGCGCATCGCAAGGTTCTCCCATTCGGTTGCGTAGGAGGCGAATCCCCTTCAGATACCGCACGTCACGCAATGCCATGTCAACAGGCCATCCTTTCAACGCGCCACCAGCGTCGCCCACTCCAGCGTGGTGGGCGCCACCGGCAGACCATCTATGCCCGCATCCGCGATCACCACACCGCGCGGCGTGGGCAGCGCCGAGCCGGCGCACGCGCCGGCGAGCGCGACCTGCCAGCCGGCGGTGGCGAAGCTGGCCAGCGCTGGCGCGCGGAAGAGCAAGGGATTATCGCCAGTGGCCTGGATCGCCGCCACGTTAGGGATATCAGCTTCAGGGTAGAAGCACGAGATTGCCAGCAGCGTGCCAGCAACCACGCGTCGCAACTCGCGCAAGGCATCGAGCGGCTGCTCGATGTTGGGCAGACCCAGGTTGGTGGTCATGGTGGTGACCACGCCATCCTTGAAGGGCGTACGCCGGGCATCGAAGGCGAGCAGGCTCACCCGGTCGTAGAGGCCCCAGTGCGCCAGCCAGCGGCGGTCGCGGCGCAGCACCTGTGGGCTGAAGTCGCTGGCGATGATCGGCTGCGACAGCTCGCGTGCCAGCCGCTCCACCAGATCACCCCGGCCCGATGCCAGATCAACGATCGGTCCCGTTGCCGCCGCCACATGCGCCACGACCTCCTGGCGCTGACGTTCGTGACAGGCGCGGTACTCGGCGGTGTACAGGCCCTGGTGCGCCAGGCCGGCTACGGCTCGCGCTGGCGCATACTCACCACGCTCTTCGAGCACCAGCGCGCGGAAGAACTGATCGGCGGGGCCCAGCGCCGCCGCCGGCCCATCCATCAGCTGGCGCTCGATCGCCGGATCGCCGCGCACGAAGCGCATCAGCCCGCTCTCGGCCTGTTCCCACAGATCGTCGCGTGGCAGATCGGGCGTGAGAAAGATACCGATGCCCTCGCGCACCGGATAGCTGGCGGCGCAGGCGGCGCAGCGCGCCTCGGCTTGCTCGATGCGCGCTCCAGCGCGCGCGGCGATGGTCCAGGCCAG
>DASYGC010000253.1:0-5946 GCA_036000225.1 Ktedonobacterales bacterium
GCGCGCGTTACCATCACAGGGGCCCCGGGAAAGCGCAGGCGCATCCCTTTGATCTGAGGTGCGCGGTCATACGGGCGAAACGGTGTGCGCCTGGTGCTGAACGATCTCACCGCACACCTGCCCAGCGCTCCCCGCGGCAACTCACTCGGCGGAGGTTCGATGCACGTCGCCATCAATGCCCAACTCGTCTCATTCAGCGCCACCTATCGTAACGCCGGGGTCAGCCGCTACACCTACCGGCTGGTCGAGGGCCTCTCGCGCGACGAAGGCGAAACCGCCGCCAACGACCAACACTATTCTGTCTTCGTCACCGGCCCAGACCGCGCCGCGGTGGCCAGCTTCGACAACGACCGGCTGAAGCTGGTGGCCAGCCGCTGGACCTCCTCGAACCCGGCGCGGCGCATCGTGTGGGAACAAGCGCGTCTGCCCGGTCTGCTGCGCCAGATGGGCGTGGATGTCTTCCACTCCCCCGTCAATGTCCTGCCACTGCGTGTCCCCTGCGCCTCAGTCGTCACGATCCACGATCTCGCCTTCATCCACTATCCCCAGTACTTCCGGCGCGCGCGACGCCTCTACCAGCGCATCTTCACCACCCGCAGCGCGCGCATGGCGACGCTGGTCATCGCGGTTTCGCGCAGCACACAGCGGGACCTCATCACCCGCCTGGGAATCAACCCCGACTCGACGCGCGTCGTCTATCCCGCGATCGACGCGTGTTTTCAGCCGGTGGATGCCGCGCGCCTGGCTGCCTTCCGCCAGGAACATGATCTGCCGCCCCATTTCGTGCTGTATCTGGGCACCCTCGAACCGCGCAAGAATGTGGAAGGTCTGGTGGCGGCCTACGGCCAGTTGCGCGCGCTCTGGCCCGACGCGCCACCGCTGGTGCTCGCGGGGGCGAAGGGTTGGTACTACGACACCCTGTTTGCTCAGGTGCGCACGCTCGGTCTGGAGCGCGCGGTAACCTTTGCTGGCTATGTGAGTGACGTGGAGCAGCCACTGTGGTACGCTGCTGCTGACCTCTTTGTGTACCCTTCGTTCTTTGAAGGCTTCGGATTGCCGGTGGCTGAGGCGATGGCATGCGGTGTGCCAGTCATCACCTCAAATGTGTCCAGCCTGCCAGAGGTCGCTGGGCAGGTGGCCATTCAGGTGTCCCCCAACGATCCCGACCAACTCGCCGCGGCCATGCGGCGCGTGCTGGAGAATGGCGAACTGGCCCGGCGCATGGCGCATGACGGACCGCGCTGGGCGAGCCAGTTTTCGGGCGAGCGAATGGTGCGCGGTTGTCGCGATGTGTACGCTGAGGCGGCGGGCCTCGCGGCGGGTCGCCATCTGGTGGAAGTGGGGTAGAGCAGCTGTGGATGTACAGCACGAGCAACTGACGGCGCAGACGCAGCCTCATCCCGCATGGCCGGTAACCCAGGCGCGACCGGTCATGCCGGTCTTGAGCGTTGAGGATCGCCTTCGTCGCCGTCGGACACGCGGTCTGCTCGGCAAGCTGGCGATGGCGCTGATCGACGCCCTGATGATTAACGTGGCCTTTTACGGCGCCTACTTCGTGCGCTACACCTTGCTGCACGGGATTACGCTGGGTGAGGGAGGCTTCGCCACATTCCCCCTGAGTGTGTTTGTCAGGTTGCAGGCGCTGGTCACCATTGGCTTGCTCTTCACGTTCTACTTGCGCGGTCTCTACCGGCTGCGCCCAACCGGCACCTGGTTCAAGCAGGTGGCCGTCATCACCACCGCCACGACGCTGGCCTTCGCGCTCTTCGCCGCCTACGAATTTATCCTGCAGAGCACCAGCTTTGTGGTCACCCAGACCCGGCTGGTCGTCGCCCTCACCGGGGGGCTTACCATCGCGCTGGTCTGCCTGGCGCGCGCCTTCGAGGCCCTGTTCCTGGGCTGGCTCTTCCGCCGGGGTGTGGGCATGACCAACCTGCTAGTCGTCGGAGCCGGCCGCCAGGGCAAGATCATGATGCAGCATGTGGCCGATAGTCCCCAGCTGGGCTTCCACGTGGCGGGTTTCATCCAGGATCTCGATGGTCCTGCCGCCGACTTCGGGCGCTTCAAGGTGTTGGGCACGATGGATCAGCTCGATCAGGTGATCCGCGGCGCGCATATTGGCGAGGTCATCATCGCCCTGCCCTCGCATCAGCACCAGCAGATTCTGCGCACCGTGCGCTTGTGCGAGCGCGCCGGCGCCAACTTCAAGCTGATCCCCGATCTATACGAGCTGAGCCTCTCGCGCATTGACGTGGATGCCATCGAGGGCATCCCGCTGATCGGCTTGCGCCGTTCGATGGCTACCAGCCGGCAGCGCGCCCTCAAGCGCACCATTGATATCATCGTCGCTGGAGGCGTGCTGATGGTCGGCGCGCCGATCTGGTTGCTCATCGCGCTGGCCATCAAACTGGACTCCCCCGGCCCGGTGCTCTACAGCCATGAGCGCCTGGGCTTCCGCGGCGAGCCGTTTCCCTTCCTCAAGTTCCGCTCGATGTATACTGACGCCGACCAACTGCTCGAAACGATGCGCACACGCCAGAACGTGCGTGGCGTTCACTTCAAGGATCGCAATGATCCGCGGCGCACCCGCGTCGGCGGCTTTCTGCGCCGCACCAGTCTGGATGAGATTCCCAACCTGATCAACGTGCTGCGCGGCCAGATGAGTGTCGTCGGCCCACGCCCCCCGCTGCCCTCCGAATACATCAACTACGAAGACTGGGAGAAGGCTCGCCTCGAGGCCGTTCCTGGCATCACCGGCGTCTGGCAAGTGCGCGGACGCAGCGACATTGACTTTGACGAGATGGTGCTGATGGACCTCTATTACATCGAAAACTGGAGCCTGCGTCTCGACCTGCAGATTCTGCTGCGTACTATCCCCGCCGTCCTGTTCAGCCGCGGAGCGTATTGAGATGCGGGTCGCGCTGGTCCATGACTATCTGAACCAGATGGGCGGCGCGGAGCGCGTGTTGCTGGCGCTGCACGAGCGCTTTCCCCAGGCGCCGATCTATACCTCCATGTACGATCCCGCCCGCGTGGACGCGCGCTTCCGCCAGATGGACATCCGTACCAGTTTCATGCAGCACCTCCCCTTCGCGCGCCGCCACCATCAGCCGTTTCTGCCGCTCTACCCCTTCGTCTTTGAGCGCTTCGATTTGCGCGCCTACGATCTGGTCATCAGCGATAGCAGCGCCTTCGCCAAAGGGATCGTCACCGCGCCCGATGCGCTGCACATCTCGTACTGCCACACACCGATGCGCTGGGCCTGGAACTATGACGAATACGTCGAGCGCGAGCGCCTGGGCCGTCTGGCCCGCACCGTGTTGCCGCCATTCGTCACGTGGCTGCGCCTGTGGGACTACACCACCGCCGCGCGCGTCGATCACTTCATCGCCAACTCGCCGGTGGTGGCCGCGCGCATCGCCAAGTACTATCGCCGCGAGTGCGCCATCATCCCGCCACCGGTGGAGACCAGCCAGTTCCACCTCAGCGCCGCGCACGACGACGCCTTCCTGGTCGTCTCGCGCCTGATCCCTTACAAGCGGATCGATCTTGCCGTGCGCGCCTGCACCCAGCTGGGCCTGCCGCTGCATATCATCGGCTCCGGCCGCGACGAGAAGCGCCTGCGCAAGCTGGCCGGCAAGACCGTGCGCTTCCTGGGCCACCTCTCCGATGCCCAGGTGCGCGAGCATCTCGCACGCTGCCGCGCCTTCATTTTTCCCGGTGAGGAAGACTTCGGCCTGGCGCCGGTCGAGGCGCAGGCCAGCGGGCGCCCCGTCATCGCCTATCGCGCGGGCGGTGCCCTCGCCAGCGTGGTGGAGGGCGAAACTGGCATCTTCTTCGATGAGCCGACCCCTGACTCGCTGGCACAGGCGCTGACAACGTTCCGCGACGAGGCCTTTGACCCGCCGGCCATTCGCCGCCACGCCGAGCGCTTCGATACCAGCGTATTTCAGGATCGCATCGCTCGCCTGATAGATGACCGCATCGCCGCGCACCCCGTGCTGGCGGAGAAGGTGCGCCGTGCCGGCCTGCCTCCCCGATCGCCCACTCCGGCTGGCGCTGTCGCATCGCCTACTACACCGACCCAGGCGCGAGGGCACCGATGACCAGCCCCGTGCCGGGCTACCCCATGCCCCGCTACCTCGCCGCCCTGCGCCGTCAGCTATGGCTCGGCGCGCTGACCCTCACGCTGGTCGTCATCCTGGCCTGTGGCGTCTACCTGCTCGCCACCCGCCACAGCGCGTATGTCGCCTCGCGGGCGCTGCTCGTGACGGTGCTGCCCGCCAACGGGGGCGCCGCCGCCGCGGCGCTGGCCGCCGAGCAGGTGGCCGCCCAGACCGCTCACGTGCTGGCGACTGGCCAGCCGTTCGCCAACCCCGCATTCACCAGCGCCGTCATCGCCGTCCTCCGAGCCAGCCCCGCCGCGCTCGACGCCACGTTCGGCGCGGGCACCACGGCAGCGCTGGCTTCCCTCAATGGCGCGACCCTCGCCACCGCGCTCAGCGCCACTCGCAGCGGCGACTCCATCGTGCTGGCCGCGCGCTGGTCCACGCCCGGCGGTGCGCGCGCGCTGGCCGCCACCGCCAGCCAGGTGCTCGCCGCCAATCCCAACCTCGCCTTCGCGGACGGAACCACCATGCCCGCTGGCGCCTCCGGGCGCATCCTGCTCGACGGCGCCGTTACCCCCGCCCTGCCCGACCCCATCGCGCACGCCGCCGCGCGCACGCGGCTGCTCTGGTCGCTGCTCCTCGGCCTGGCCGCCGCCCTCGGCTTCACACTGCTGCTCGCCTGGTGGGATCTGCGTGCCGCTCGACGCCCGCCGGCTCAGGCCTGCGCCACCTTCGCCCATCAGAGTCAGCGTGCACCCGCTGAGGCGCCACCCACAACCCATTCGTAGGCGCATCCAGCGGAACGCTCATTCACCACTTCCGCCTCACCCGCCTCACCCGCCTCACCCGCCTCACGGCGCGGTAACTCCGCGCGTAGCTCGCCTGATGAGGAGCACGCCCGCGCCGACGATGGAATCTGGGCCACCGACGTTCCGCCAGGAGCTTCCATGATACGCCTTCTCTCTTTTCATGGGCTGATTGCCCATCTTTTTCTGTCTCCTCGCACGCGTGTAACGCGCTCTGCGATCGGCGCGCTCACCTGGGTCCTCTGGGAGGTGTCCTGGACCCCCACGCGCGGGTCGCATGTCATCATGGTCCGCGCCACCGATCGCGCCGGCCACGCGCAAACGCCAGTTGTCGCACCAACACTGCCCGATGGCGCTACGGGTTATCACATCATCAGCGTCGCCGTTCGCTGATACGGGGCCCCGGCCCGCCGGTTCCTTATCGCGCGGTCATCTTCCGCTCGTGATACCAAAGCACCGTACTCGCCAGTGTATAATGCCGCTGTTCAGCAGTATGGTGGCCGGACTGGCCATCCCTCTTCATACAGGACCGCACATGTACGACGACGTGATTGCTGGTCTGCGCACCTACTACGATCAGGAAGCCAGCCAGCGCAATGCGGACCATAAGTATCCCGCCTGGAAGGCCACCGCTCGTCTGCGAGACCCAGACGACCAACGCGCCCGCGATTCAGTTCTATCGTGCGCTGGGCTTCGTCATCGACGGCCTCGACCTTTCGTTTTATACGAATCACGACCGCGAACACGGCGAGGTGGCCATCTTCATGAGGCGCCAGCTGGCCGAATAGATGCGCTCGTGGCCCATCAGCCGCGTCGTGCGAACATTGGAGGTATACTGATCTGTAACAGCCATCTACCAGGAGGGCCCCCGCCATGACCAGCAGCGCCACCCCCAGCGACGCTCTTGCCGCGGGCACCGTGGAACATCTGCGCGCGCTGGTGCGCATAGACACTAGCAACCCTCCCGGCAACGAGACCCTCGCTGCGCGCTATGTGGCCCAGGTGTTGCGCGAGGCGGGGGTCGGCGCCGA
>DASYGC010000254.1:0-2564 GCA_036000225.1 Ktedonobacterales bacterium
CATCCTTGAGGAACAGCTCGTCATCTACCCACACCTCGCCACCGCCCGCTGCCGGACGCAGATCGCAGACCATGTCCCAGTGCAGCGCCGAGGTGTTCTGCCCGCCGGTCTCGGGGTAGCTGTTGCCCAGCGCGAGATGCACCGTGCCACCGATCTTCTCGTCGAAGAGGATGTTGCGGATACCGTGGGTGATGCCGAAATTGTTGCCGAAGGCGAACTCGCCCAGGTAGCGCGCGCCCGCGTCCATCTCGAGCATCTGCTGGAGGAAGGCGTCGCCCTGCGCGGCGCTGGCTTCGACCACGCGCCCCTGCTCGAAGCGCAGCCGGATATCCTGCACCGGCCGGCCGCCGTAGATGCTGGGGATGGTGTAGCGGATGTGGCCCTCGGCGGAGTCTTCGACGGGACTGGTGAAGAACTCGCCGCTGGGGAAGTTGCGCTTGCCATCGCTGTTGATGAAGACCCGACCCTCAATGGAGAGGCGCAGATCGGTATCCTGCCCCACCACGCGCACCGTATGTTTGCCGCGCAGCCAGTGCACGAAGTGTTGCTGCGCCCGGCCCAGCCGCGCCCACGCCGCGCCGGGGTCCTCCTCATTGAGGAAACAGGCCCCGAAGACGAATTCCTCGAAGTCACCTAGCGACATCTCGGCATCCTGCGCGTGCGCCGACGTCGGATAGAGCGTGCCGCACCAGTGCAGCAACCCTTCCGCCTCGCGCCGCTGGCGGATGTTCCCCAGCTCGCGCATAGTGCGGCTGACGATCGCCTGGCGCGCGGGAGCGACATTGGTCAGCGCACGCGTGTTGGCGGATGCGCCGATGCCCAGCGTCGCGTTGGCGTGCTCCATCTGCGCGCGGTCGGCGGGATTCAGCCAGGCGAGCTGTTCATCATTGCCACCGCTAAGCAACGCCTCGGTCAGTCCTTCCAACTGCAGCCGCACGACGGGATGGCCGCCGGCACGCAGCACCTCGCGATAGGTGGCCAGGATCAACGGCTCGGCCAGTGGTGTCGAGTTGATGAGCACCACGTGGCCGGGCTGAATGTTGAGGCAGTAGCCGACGAGCGTCTTGGCCCAGCGTTCAATGCGGGGGTCAGTCATGGCCTTGCAGCTCCGTTCCGTGACGAGAAGAGTGTTCGGCAGCATGGGCGCCGCGTGGTGGTCTCTTTGATAGTAGCACCGCGGTTTCACCCCAATAATACAACCATTTCGCACGACAGGTCCCCAGGATGGGGCAAAGATCAGCACCGGTTGGCTGGCGCTCACCTGCTCACCACCTCGCCGGAACAGGATTAGCAGCCGAGCTTCAGTCGGCGAGCCGGATTTACCACTCATCTCGCCCTTGGCGCGTCCAGCGTCCGCGTTCAGCCGGTCTCCTGCGCGCCGCCCGGAGCGATCGGCGCCTGGCGCAGCGTACGAATCGGTGAAACGAGCAGCCAGAGGACCGCCGCCAGGATACCCCCAACGCCGATGAAGATCGTCGGCCGCACGCCGATGATGCTGCCCAGAATGCCCGCCAACACGGCGCCCACGGGCGCCAGCCCTTGCATCAGCACCTGCATGCTTGCGGTGGCGCGGCCCAGCATGGCATCGGGAATCGCCGCCTGGCGCACGCTGGCCTCACCGATGAGATAGATGGCGATCCAGACATCGCCCACCAGCTGCGACACACCCAGCATGCCGAGCGCCAGCGGCAGCGGGCCGCCGGCCAGTGGGATCAACAGACTGAATCCTCCCGACACCGCCAAACCCGAGATGATGGCTGGTCCCAGGCCGATGCGCCGCACGATCGGACCCACCAGCAGCGCGCCCGCCAGCGCGCCAATGCCGCCTAGCCCGACCAGTGCGCCCACCACCGCCGGCGCGAAGCGCAGTTCACGAATGGCGTAGAGCGCGTAGAGCGTGCCAATGAAATTGCCGAAAAAGTTGAAAGTGGCCGAGGCCGCCACCAGGGGACGTACCAGCGGATTCGCCAGTACGGCGCGCAACCCCGCGATGATTTCACGCGCCACGCCGGGGCGCCGCGCGGCTGGCTTGGACGGTTGCTCGGGCGTACGTATGAGCGCGATGCACGCCGCCGAGAACAGGAACGAGACCGCGTCGAACAGGATCGCGATGGGTGCGGTGAGCCACTGCACTAGCACACCGCCTAGCGGCGGGCCACCGATCTCCGCCAGCGCGTCGCTGGCGCCGAGTTGGCTGTTGCCCTCCACCAGTTGGGCGCGGCCCACCACGGCGGGCAGGAAGGCCTCGCCGGCGATCCCCGAGAAGACCGTGAGCAGACCCACCAGCAGCGCCACGACGTAGAGCAGTTCGATGCGCAGCAGGTGCAGCACCGCCGCCAGCGGCACCGTTGCCAGGAGCGCGGCGCGGCCCAGATCGGTGGCGATCAGCACGGGCCGGCGGCGCAAACGATCCACCAGGACGCCCGCCAGCAGGCCGACCAACAGCACGGGCAGCGTCCCCAGCGCCGCCAGCAGTCCCACCTGCGCCGGCGTCGCCGCCAGCGTGATGATCGCGGCGAATGGCAGCGCCGTGCCGGTGACATGCGAGCCGAGTGTGGAGATCG
>DASYGC010000255.1:0-3582 GCA_036000225.1 Ktedonobacterales bacterium
CCACCGGCGGACTGGAGGAACTGGTAGCAAGCACGCTGGCACACCTGCAAACCGTCATGCACTCCGTCAACGAGGCCATCGCCAGGCTGCTGCAACATCCGGCTGTCAGCCAGATGACCAGCGCCGCTGCTCCGATGGCCACCTCAGAGGCGGCAACCGCGAGCGCTGATATCACCGCCGAAGCCGCCGCGCCCGCTGCGAGCGCTGACGTGTTCGCCGTATCCGCTCCGGCTGATGGCGGTGACTCGGCGCCAGCGGAATCCGCTGAGGCTGCCGGCGATACCGCCCTGACTCCCGAGGCGACAGCGGCGGGCGAGCAAGCAGCAGCTCCAGCTGAAGCGATGACGGTTGCCGCGGAGCCCTCCATGGACTCCTCGACATCACCGGCGGACGACCTGACGGCGGAAGCTGGTCAGGATGGTGCCGCCGATGCCGTGGCGGCGGAGGCGTCCACCACCGAGGCCGAGTCGGCACCCGCCGTGTCGGCGGCAACAGACGCATCCTCCGTCGAGTCCGCACCCGCGAACATGGCCGAACCAGCGGAGGCAGAGGCAACGTCAGCAACCGATGAACCCATCGCCCAGGCATCCGCGACGATGGAAGAGCCCATGGCTGCCCTTGGGACCTCCGAAACCGCCACCACCGCGGCAGCCGATGACGAAGTGGCCGCCACGCCTGAAGACATGACCTCCGAGGTGGTGGATGAGCCACAAGCGGTCGCGTCCAGTGAAGCAGACGTATCAGCGGAAGCCCCAGTGTCCGACGCCACGTCCATGGAAGCATCCGAGCCGATGGCCGCCGGAGACGGCGCTGACGACACTGCGGCAACAATGGAGAGCGCCGGTGCCACCGACACTGACTCTGGCACTTCCGCAATGGCTGGCCTGGAAGAGCATGTTACCGATCTCAAAGCTGCCCCCGATTCCCTCGACAACCTGGCTGAGGTTGGCGAGTCTGAAACCACCGAGGCCGCCGAGGCGCCCAGTCTGCCCCCCGCACCGGGCACCGGCCCCGCTCCATTCGTGTCTGACTAACGTGTTACCGGCTCGTGCCACGCACGCTGGAGCTTCGCTCTCCGGTGGGGCTGGGGAGAGGGATACCGGCAGCGCGGCGTGATTCCAAGTTCGGATGATCGGTGGCGTTTCGTAGTCGCGCACGGGTGTGCGCTCTGGGTTTTGTTATGCGCACGTCTTCATGCGAACTTGGTGTGACTCCTGAGACCCGATGATCCACTGAGTTTTAGAGCCAGGAACCTGAACGGTTCCTGGCTCACCTTGTAATGTACGGCGAATCTGACGCATACTGATACCAAGTCTCTCCAGTCCGCGCCGGCGGACTTCGTGGCGGAACGCCTCCAGCCGCGGATTCACCCGCTCGGTGCGCACCTCCATCGCGTGTTGGTGCCACCGTTCAGCGCGCTCTTCTACCTGCTCGCCCACCGTCCAATGGAGTTCACCGCTGTGCCAACCTCCAATCCAACGTTTCGCCAGCGTCTCGATGCGGTGTTGCGGCGGCGCGATCCCGTCGCCGTGCGTACCTTCCTGATCGCCGAGGGCCAATGGGAGGCGACGACGACTACCGATCCCGCGCGCGCGATGTGGCTGATGATCGCCACTAGTCCGGCCCTGCGCGACCTGCATGCCCAGGCCACGCACTGGCTCGCCGACCATGGTTTTGCCAGCGAAGCGCGCATGCTCGAGCAGAGCGACCGACGACCACCGGTACCGCGCCGCCCTCCTGCTAGCCGGTCGCCCGCTAGCCCACGTGACCGTCCCCGCCCAGAGGCGCCTCGAGCACCCCGCAAGCCATAACGCCTGGCCGCTGTCGGCGTCATCCGCCCGCGAGCAGCCCAGCGCGCCGGGCGATGGCCACCCGTTTCCATTCCACACGCAGTGAGGCCGCGTCGATCATCTGGTCATCCACCACGATGGCCCCGGCCCCCAGTTCCACGTCTGCGCGCTCATAGGCCTCGATGATGCGCACCGCGTGCGCGATCTCCTCCGCGGTGGGCGTGAACGCCGCATTGATAACCTCGAGCTGCTGTGGGTGGATCGCCCATTTTCCGTCGAACCCCATGCGCGCGGCCATTTGCGCGTCTCGCCGGCAGGCTTCGAGATCGCGGATCGCCAGCGTCACCCCGTCCACACAGGTAATCCCCGCCGCGCGGGCCGCCGCGATGGTCTTGGCTTTGGCATAGTTGTAATAGAAGAACTGCTCGTTTCCCAGTTCCCGCGCGCCGATGTCGCCGGCGTAGTCTACCAGCCCGAAGATCAGCCCCCCCATGCGCCGCGTACACTTCGCGATCGCCTCGGCGTGCAGCACCGCATCGGCCGATTCGATCAGCACTTCCAGCTTGATGCGCCCAATTGGCAGCCCGATATGCTCTTCGATCTGACTCAACAGCCGGTCGGCAAACAAGACCTCCTCAGCGCCATACACCTTGGGAATCACCAGCACATCCACCACGTGTCCGGCCGCTTCAATCACCTCGATGACATCGCGGTAGAAGAAATGCGTGTGCACGCCATTCGGCCGAAATGCGCGTATCCTGGCGCCAAAATCCAGTGTGCGTAGGGCCTCGATGACCGTCTGCCGCGCCGCCACCTTCTGCGAGACCGCACAGGCATCTTCCAGGTCGAACATCACCTGGTCGGCGTTCGCCGCCGCCGCCTTCGCCATCATCTTGAGGTTGTGCCCCGGACAGGTCAGTTCCGTGCGCCGTATCACGAAATCGCTCGCGATCACCGTCTGTCCCGCTGCTGCGCCCGCGGAGCCACCGTGGGCCATCGCCGCGGGAGGTATATCAGACATCGGTGCTGCCCTCTTCTTCCGTCGCGCTCGCCACGGCGCTGCGGACTACCGTGGCGCGCCACCAGGCTGACTCGCGACGCTAGGCACGCATGCATACATGCATGCATGCGGCGAGCCGCTGGCGCTCCTCGATGGGGCCAGCGGCTCAGCGCGTCGCGCGCGGAATCGTACAACACCGCGCGCCTACACGGGCGCGAACACATGATCTGAGAGGTGCGGATGATGGCGGGCCACCGCCCGCGGCGTCACGCCACCATGTGAGCTCGACCACTCGTTGAGCCAGCGATCGAGGGCGCTGCTACGCATCTGAGCTTTTTCAGACCCTTTGATCTCATTGCACTTGCGATGCGCGGGCGCCAGATTATGCGCCGCATGTTCGCCGCCATCGGCAAGCGCCAGAATATGGTCGAACGAGAGATCGCCGAGCGTCACCGGCCGGTGACACAGGGCACAGGTCCACCGGCTGTCGGCATCCGCCGACCGCGCCAGGATTTGGGCCAGTTCCACCGCGCGCACCGATCCGCGGACCCCACGCCGCCGCGCCCCGCTATTGAGCCGCAACGCGCGCCGTCGGATGATATCGATCATCCAATCATCGAAGGTGGGCGGCCACGCCAGGTCCGGCAACAGACGTGCGCGCGGTGCTACGTGCGCCGGGCGGCCATGGGGAGGGGGCACCATGACCGGTGAGTGCGACGACGGCACCGGTGGCACGGTGTGGACCGGCCGTGGCCGCGGCGCGGGTGGCGGACTCATGCGCGGCACTGGCGT
>DASYGC010000256.1:0-4401 GCA_036000225.1 Ktedonobacterales bacterium
GTTGAGCCGCTCGCTCAGCCGTCCGAGTGGCGTCTGCTACCAGCGCCACTGGCGTGCCTGGCCAATGACATCGCGCCATTGGGCCAGATGGCCGGCTTCATGCCGCAAGCCGAGGTAGAAGCACGACAGCGCATTGAAAGTCGGGGCGCCCTCCCACGGGGTGTAGGTGTTTTCGAGAGCTGGCCGCGCGGGCCACATCTCCAGGCTCGCCAGGCGCATACGGCGGCTTTCCTCCAACCGCATACGGCACTGCGTCAGCGTGGTCACTGTCTCCCAGGGGACCTCTCGTCGCGAACGCCCATGGTAAGCGACGCCACGCGCCGGTTCCGCCGCCACAGCCGCCGACTCCTCCGCGCTCGCCGTCACATGCGCGAGGATGTGACCCAGTGTCCAGGCCTGGTTCGCCTGATCGGGCGATGCCGCGTCGCGATCCTCGGCCAGCGGATCTATCGGCTCGAAGGTGACATCAGCGTCCACGCAGCGCCGCAACGTGCGCTGAAGGTCGTCAAGCAGCACACCGGTGAGGCGACGCAGGTCGTCCTTCGTGATGGCACTGGTATCAGTAGGCAGCGTGAAGCTCATTTGCACGTCCTCCAATGCAGATACAGAGGAATACCGTGATGCGGCGATTGTTGAAATGAAGTGAAGCCCATGGGAATGGCCTTCCCATGGGTCAGCGGATTGTCGCACACACGCATCTCAACAGCAAGTTCTCAAAACCGTGTCACCACCAACTTGAGATTCCCCTCCGCCCAGGTGCGCGCCGCGCTCCATGCCTGGCGCCCGGTACGAAGCGCAAGTGGCGCCGCCAGGTAGACGAGCGCCAGCACACTATACCCGATGTAGCCCAGGTACGCCGGGGTGAGGCCTTCCGTCCGGGCGAACACATTCCAGTGCCAGCCGGACTGATATGCCACGACGAGCGGGTGCCACAGCACGCTGAAATCTGGCGTGAACCAGCAGAGTTGCTCCTGGGCGAAGTTGTTGTAGAGACAGGTCGGCGCCAGGTCGGCCTGCCCGAAGACCGCCCCATTGATGCCCACCCAGAACGAGAGCAGCAACACCAGCAGCGTCAGCAAGTTGAGTGGCAGGCTGGACGCCCGGTCGCGCAGATGGAGCGCTACGGCGAACGAGGCGGGAATCGACGCGAAGAGGAAGAAGCGTGGTCCCCATGTCCAGCCGCCATACCACGCCCACCACGATGCGTAGACCAGCACCAATCCCACCACAAACGCCAGCCACAGTTCATACACCTCCAGCAACTCATGTTTGAGCGCGCTGCGCAGCGCCAGGATCGCCGACTTGACTGGTAGCAAGATGCCTGGCGCGAAGAAGAGCAGGCCTTTGCCGAACGAAAGGATGATCGCCAGTAGGCCAAACCAGAACGGATAGCTAAATCCTGGGTGCGCCGAGAACGGCATGATGGTGCGCACGCCCTGGTCGCCCGCGTAGCCGGTGGCGAACGGGCTGCCCCGCCGCAGCCAGGCCTCCGCGCCTACCAGCGCCGCAGCGCCCACGCCCGCCAGCGCATAGCGCCAGCGCCGTTGGCTAAACATGCGCCGGAGCGCCACCAATCCCAACCCAACCAGCGTTGCCGGAGCATTGGCCACTCCCACCGCGACGGCAACCCATCCGATCACCGCTCTGGCCCTGCCGCCGATCACCGCCGCGAGCACGCCAACCCCTACACAGATCGCCGTGAACACCTCGCCATAGTAGTTTTCGAGATGGTTGGGAAACATCGAGGCCGCCGTGAGGATCAGGAGAAACCCACGCACCAGCCCGCCATCCACGCGCGGGCGCAGCAACCGATAGAGCAGCAATAGACCGGCGGCGAACACGAACAGATTGAAGCGCGCCAGCCACCAGGTGGGGGTCTGGTTGACGCGGCCCAGCAACCAGAGCGGCGTCGAGAAGAGCGGACCAATCAGCGAATAGCGGTCGTTGGTCAGCACGTGATGTTGCAGCAACTGGGTGAGATCGTCCAGGCGATAGCCGGCATCAGCCTGGGTGCTGGAATGCGGCAGCCACAGCCATTGGGCGACGAGTCCGCCAACGATCAGCAGTGTCTCGATGATCGCTCCCAATGGTGGCATGCGGCTCACCGCACCGCTCACCGACGCCCACCGGCGAGTCTGATACCTGCGCTTGCCGCTCACAATGCGCTAACCTCATCCGTTGCCCGCACGGCCATGCGGCCACACCTCTCGCGCCCGACCGTTCTCCCTGTATGTTATCCCACATTCCATGCCAACTCAGCCTCCACGATCACGAGGAGTGAGCTCACCCGTCGTATGTTGCGGCGCCGCTGCTCTGAAGCGCATACTGGAAACTGGCGGAACACATGCCGGCGACATCCTGGGAGGCAACACCGTGACCACCACCACCCGACCCACCACTGACCACGCCGGCTCGTTGCGGGCATCGCTCGAACAGGGCTACACCCTCCCGGCTGAGTGGTACACCGATCCAGCCTTCTTCGCCGCCGAGCGGCAGCGCATCTTCCGCCACTGCTGGCAGTATGTCGGGTTGACGGAACAGGTGACGCGGACCGGCGACTTCTTCACCACCTGGCTGGGCGAGGTGCCGGTGGTCGTCGTGCGCGACGCGCCAGACACGCTGCGCGCGTTTGTCAACGTCTGCCGCCACCGTGGCTCCACGCTGGTGCTCGATGCCTGTGGGCACCGCAACACCCTGCAGTGCCACTACCACGCCTGGACCTACAATCTCGACGGCTCACTGCGTGCCGCGCCGGGCTCGAAGGACGAGCCCGGCTTCGACCGTGCCGCCTTCCCCCTACTACCGGTCCAGGTTGCGAACTTTGGGCCGTTCATCTTTGTCAACCCCGATGCCGACGCGCCGCCGCTCGCTACCATCCTGGGTGATCTGCCGCGCCAGGTTGCCGCCACAGGGCTGGACTTCCCTGGCCTCCATCGCCGTGTGCGCCGTGAGTACGACATCGCGGCCAACTGGAAGGTCGTGCTCGACAACTACCTGGAATGTTATCACTGCCCCATCGCCCACAAAGGCTTCAGCGACCTGATCGACCTGGAGCACTACGACGTGGCCGAATATGAATACGTCTCGACCCAGGGCGGTCCCCTGACACCGGCGGCGCGTGCGGGCACCGCGCGCAGCCAGCTCTACGATACGAGCCAGGGAGTGCGCGATGGCTTCTACGCCTTCGTCTGGCCGAACTTTACCCTCAATATCTATCCGGGTCCTGGCTACGTCTCGCTCAACCTCTTCGTGCCGGTGGATGAGCACCACACGAAAGCGATCTACGAGTATTGCTTCGTGGATGCCGTCAGCGCCGAGCAGGAACAGCAGTTTGTCCGCTTCATCGATCAAGTCCAGCAGGAAGACATCGTCCTGTGCGAGTCGGTGCAGCGCGGGTTGCGTTCCGGCTTCTTCGAGCGGGGCCGGCTGATGCTCCACCGCGAGAAGGGCCTGCGCCACTTCCAGCAACTGGTGCATCGTTTTCTGACAGCGCCTAGCCCTCCAGCAGCAACGCCTCAGGATCCTCCAGTAGCTCCTTGATGCGTACCAGGAAGCTGACCGATTCCGCACCGTCCACGATCCGGTGGTCATACGACACGGCCACGTACATCATGGGGTGGATCACCACCTGCCCCGCGACCGCAATCGGCCGCTCCTGGATCTTGTGCATGCCGAGAATGCCCACCTGCGGACCGTTCAGGATCGGCGTCGAGAGCAGCGAACCAAAGACGCCGCCGTTGGTGATCGTGAACGTGCCGCCCTGCAGATCATCGAGGCTCAACGTCCGGTTGCGCGCCTTTTCGGCCAGCGTAGCAATCTGCCGTTCGATCTCGGCGAAGGTCAGCCGATCGGCGTCGCGCACGACGGGAACGACCAGCCCTTCGTCGGTGGAGACCGCGATGCCGATGTCGTAGTAGTGTTTGAGCACCATCTCGTCGCCCTGCAGTTCGGCGTTGAGCCGTGGGTACGCCTTGAGGGCGCCCACCACCGCGCGCGTGAAGAACGACATGAACCCCAGCCCCACGCCGTGGCGTTCCTTGAAACCATCGCGCCGCCGCTTGCGCAGTTCCATGATGGCGCTCATATCCACCTCGTTGAAGGTCGTCAGCATCGCCGCCGCATGCTGCGCCTCAACCAGCCGACGCGCGATGGTCTGGCGGCGCCGCGACAGACGCACGCGTTCCTCGCGCGGGGCGATATCCCCTCCCTGACCTTTCCTGTCATGACTGGTCACGAATGACGTGCCAGGAGGGGCCGGAGAAGGGTGCGCCGGCACATTCGCCGCGCCAACGGCGGGTGGCACTGGCGCTGGTGCTGAGGCAGTGGGTGCCGTAGGAGACGGCGGCTCACCGAAAGCGGGCGCGTTGGACGCGGAGATCGCGGCGCTGGCGGGCGTGGACG
>DASYGC010000257.1:0-6155 GCA_036000225.1 Ktedonobacterales bacterium
CACGTTGCGCGGCCAAGCGCGCATACAGCGCAGCTCGCTCGGGTGTGGCAGGCGGAGCCGGCGTGCGGGCAAGGTGTGCCTGCAACTGTTCCTCCCAGTGCCGCTGGCGTGCGTCAGCATCGCGTACCACCTCCGCATACTCCGTTTCGACCTCAGCCTGGTGCGCCGCAATGTAGTCGAGAGCAACCTGGAGCTGCACATCGGTAAGGTTGAGCCAATCGCGGATGTCTGCGTGCGACCAGCCGGCATGCAGGTAGTCCAGCAGCACATAAAGTGTTACTCGGGTCCCTGATATCGTCAGCCCCTTATCTGGACGCCGGATGATCGCTGGCGCATCGTTGCCCATGCTGTCGTAACTCCCCCCTGACATGACCCGTTGGCCACAGTTTACCACGCGGCTCCGCTGACAGGCGCTGACAGGCGCTGACAGGCGCTGACAGGCGCTGGCGGGAGCCTGGAAGCAATCCGGCGGTAGGCCCGCGCCACGCCGGCGCTTTTGGTGAGCGCGCGCATTGTGGCAGCGGACAGGACCGACGTATACCCTATTTGGGTGATCGGTGGTGGTGTGTAGTCGCGCACGGGTGTGCGCTCTGGGACTCGGTATGTGCAGGTCTTTTTCCGAATTTCGTATTACACACGCGCGGCCAGTTCGGCCAGCGCCCGCTCGATATGCTCGGCGTACAGCCGCTCGCCCAGCTGACGCAGGATCACCAGCGCCGCCTGATAGCGCGCACGTGCCAGTTCTGGTTCGCCTTTCGCGACATGCAGCAGGCCATACACATAGAGCGCCCTGGCCTCGGCGTACGGGTGTGGCATTGCCCGGCAGAGCGCGAGGGCCTGTTCGAGCACCCGGATGGCATCGTCCCACCAGCACTGACGCACCGCCAGCAACGCCTCGATCCGCCAAATCTCGGCATAGGCCGCGCGGTTCTGCTGGGCATTGGCGTGCTGGCGCGCCTGGGTCAGCTCCCGCGCGGCCGCGCCTTCGTTCCCCAGTTCCAGTTCCACCCAGGCCAGCAGCACGCTGATCTCGCTCTCTTTGATGACGTGCGCCTCCTGCGCCTGGTTGGCATCCTCGCGCACCGCGCGCAGGCGGTCGCGCAGGTCTGCCGCCGCTCCGGTGAGGAGCTCGGCTTCGGCAAAGTTCCGCAGCACGTAACTCCTCAACTCAGGATCACCCTGCTGGCACGCTCGCAGCGTTGGATCACTGGCCAGGGTCGCGGCAACTGGACGTTTGCCCTCGGTGATGTCCAGGCGCAGCAGCGCGAGTTCCGCATACCACCGCACATAGGGTTCGCCGTGTGCTCCGACCGCGAGCGCCTCTGTCCAGTAGTCGCGCGCCGCGCGCCATTCTCCTAGCACGAAGGCATTCCAGCCCAAATCACTGAGGAGCATACTCCGGCGTACCGTATCATCCAGCAGCGTGAGCGCCTCAAGCGCCCGCGGCAGCGTGGCCCGCACCGCACGTGGCTCGCCGCGCAGCTCGTGGATATTCGCGAGGGTGTTGAGCGCCAGGAAGCGCGCTTCGAGATCTCCCCCCACCTCGGCGGTGCGCCGCGCCTCTTCCAGCGTGCGGATGGCCGCATCGAGGTCCCCCTCTGCTTGCTGCGCACTGGCACGGAACGCATGCGCGAGACTCTCGAGGCGCGGCTCCTCCGCCTGACGCGCATGGCTAATCGTCGCGCCGCTGAGGTCCAGCGCCTCCGCAAAACGGCCCAGAAATACCAAACGCGAGGTGAGGCACAGGAAGAGGCGCGCGGTCGCCCGTCCAGAAAGGATCGTACTCGCGTGTTCCGCGCGCGCCGCCAGCGTCGCCGGCGCCTCGTGGAGTTCCTCTCCGCGGTTCGGGTCGTCCGAGTGGTCATGATCGCGGCTCTGCGCAACGCCCATCAGCGTCGCCAGCAGTTCGTCCATGAAGCGCATGCTTTCCGGGGTGCGCCCGAGCTGGTCACACACCTTCGCCATCAGGCAGGTGGCCCAGGTCAAGCGCTCCCACTCGTGGGTCGCGCGGTAGATGCGCGACGCGCATGCCAGATCCGCGTAGGCGTCGTCCATGCGCCCCAGCAAATACAACACATCAGCCCGCCGCTCGCGCGCCATGGCTTCGTGGTACTGGTCCCCCAGGTCACCAGCCAGGTCAGCGGCGACGCTCAAGTGCTGATAGGCTTCCTCCGTCGCGTGGACGCGCACTGCCCGCTCGCCCGCCCGCAGCACATAGGGCAGGGCGCGCTCGACCATATCGCCGCGCAGGAAGTGCCGCGCCAGTTCCGCCGCGCGCCGGCCGCGCTCGCTCTCCGGCAACCGCTCCAGCGCCTCACCCGCCGCCCGGTGCAGGCGGCGCCGGCGCGGCGCCGGAATCTCGGTGTAGATCGCTCGTTGTGTCAGCGCGTGGCTGAACCCGTATTCCACGCCCCCGGCTTCTCGAATCAATTCCGCCGCCAGCCCTTCTTCCAGGGCCGCTTCCACCTCACCTACCGGCCACCCACCCATCCACGTCAACGGATCGAGCGTGAACACTGGACCGAGTACGCTGGCCTCTCCCAACACCGCTTGCGCCAGCGGGCTGAGCCGCGCCACCCGCGCGATGAGGGTGTCGCGCACACTCTCAGGCAGCGCCACCTCAACCAGTTGCTCCCCCGCACGCCCCCAGGCGCCGTCCTGATGCGCGATCTCGCCGCGTTCCACCAGCGCGCGCACGATCTCCTGGACGAAGAACGGGTTCCCCTGAGTCGTACGCTGCACCACCTGGACGAGATCGCCGGCGAGTTCGTCCGCCGCCTGCGCCCTCAACGCCACCGACATCAGCGCCGCGGTCCCATCCAGCGCCAGAGGCCGCACCGCGATGCGCTCCACCAGCCGCTCGTGTACCAGCTCGAGCAAGGTCGCTCGCAGCGCGGGCTGGTGCCGTACCTCCTGGTCGCGGTAGGTGCCCAGCAACAGGACCCGCGCACCCCGCGTGTGCCGCGCCACATACAGCAGACAATCCAGGCTGGCGGCGTCCGCCCAATGCACATCGTCCAGCAGCAAGGCCACCGGCCGGGTCGCCGCCACGGCTTCCACGAAGCCAGTCAACTGCCGGTAGAGGCGGCGCCGTGCGTCAGGTCCATTCGTCGCACCCGCTTTGGCAGCCCCCCCAACGGAACTCACCGCGGCGACCGGCGCGTTGGGCAACAACTCGAGCATGTCCGGCCAGTGTTGGGCGGCATCCGCGCGCAACCGCGCCGGCGCGGCCGCGTAGAGATGGCCCAGCGCCTCGCTCATGAGATAGAAGCCATCCGTCTGGTGCTGCTCATAGCAGCGTCCTACGGCCACCAGCACCCCGCGCTCGCGCGCGCGTAGCGCCACCTCCTGGGCCAGCCGCGTCTTGCCGATGCCTGGCTCGCCCGAGATCATCACCAGACGCCCGGCGCTCGTGAGCGGCGCCGTCAGCATCGCATCCAGCGCTGCCAGCAGCACTCCCATCTCGGCCTCGCGGGCCACCAATGCTCCGTCAGGTGTCGCGCCCAGGAAGCCGCCCACCGGCAGTGGTGGATCACCCGCCGGCAGTGGCAGATCACCCGCGCCGGCGCGTTGTTGCGCGCGGCGCCACCGCTCGTTCCACGCCCCCTGTGTCCGCGCCACCCTCGCTTCCACCATCCGCTGCATCGCCGCGAAGAACGCCTCGCGCTCGGCCGCCGCGAGTTCGAGCGCCGCCGCCAGCATCTCCACGGTGGCCGCCACCGGCATGCGCTCACCGCGTTCGAGCATGCTGATATGACTCGGGCCGAATCCGGCGCGCTCGGCCAGTTGCTCCTGTGTCAGACGCGCCAGGCGGCGATAGCGCTTGAGCAGAGCGCCGAAGCTGAGAGGAGGTATGAACGGTGCTGCCACCTGCGCCTCCTTCCGGTGATCCCTGCGCGAGCGGAGCATCGGAACCAGTGAAGCACAGCCTCTCGCGATCGCTCGTTGCGTGGGCGGCGTAGGCTGCGTGCGTTGCGCGCGCAGTATATCACAGGCCGACACTCGCCCAGCACCCGCCTCGCAGTGAAGTTCCAGAGTGCGATTTGAGTATGAGTTGTGCGTGGCCCGCGCGCCTTTCCGCTGGCACACTTGTCATCAGAAGCGGTTGCTCCAGCGCGAGCGTTCACGAGGAGGCAAACGATGTGACAAGTGCCAATGCGCAAGTGGTTGTATCGGGTCCGTGCCATCCGTGCCAGCGGCAGGCGCGGCACACCAGCATCGGGACGCAGGGGGTGTGCCCACCTTCAATCGCTGGCAAGCTGACGAAGTCATGTATGCCCGGAGGGGGCGCCCCATGTACGAAGCGATGCTGGCTCGGGTGCGGCTATTCCAGGATCTTTCGCGGCGCGATCTGACCTGGCTCAGCGAGGGCTGTCGCGAGCGCGAGTACCCTGCCAGCACGGTACTCGTCCGTGCGGGGCAGTGGAATGGTAGCTTGTTTATCTTGCTGAGCGGGAGTGTCGCCATGATCCTGTGCCAGGACGATGGATCCGAACGTCCCATCGGGCAATTTGGCGCCGGCGCCGTGTTCGGCGAGATGGCCCTGTGCGGCCCCGCCACTCAGCGCGAGACCATCACCGCGCTCGTGCCATGCGCCGCGCTCGTGCTGCCACACTGGGACTTCCAGGCGACCGTGCGCGAGTCTCCCGACATCGCGATCAAGCTGCTCTCCACGCTCAGCGGATGGCTGATCCAGGCGGAACGACGCGCACCGCGCATCACCCACGACATCTACGACCCACATGACCCGCGTGACCCGCATGACTCTCGTCCCATTCATGACACCCCGGAGGCCGACTAATGCTCCAGTCATATTCGCGGCATACCCACCACACACCTCAGGCCCACAACACCCACCACGCCATGCGGGCCACGCCGGTCGCGAGGCGCCCGTTCGTCGCGCTCGCCCTCTCCGCGCTCGCCCTGTTGCTGCTCGTGCTCGCCGGCTGTGGCCCATCGACCCAGGCCAGCGGCGCCGGCGCCGGCCCCTCCAACGCCGCGGCGCACTTGCCCAGCGTGACGATCACCGCGCACGATTTCTCGTTTGACATGCCGTCCACCATCCCCGCGGGGTTGGTACACATCACCTTCGTCAACCAGGGCGACGCGGTGCATCAGGCGCAGTTTTTCCACCTGCTGCCCGGCGTCACCGCCGCGCAATTCATTGCCGCGCTGAAGCAGGGTGGCCCCGCCTCCACCCGTTCTTACGGAGTGCCGTTCGGCGGAGCGGATGAAACCGCGGCAGGCCACACGGTGCAAGTTATCGACCAGATCGCCCCCGGCGACTATGTAGCCGCCTGCCTGGTGTTCGACCCGGTGATGCACATGTTCCACTACTCCATGGGCATGCTCGCATCCTTCACCGCGACGGCCTCCAGCCCCGCGTCCACAGCGCTCGCCGACGACGGCACCATCGTCCTGCTCAACATGAGCGTGGTCGTGCCGGCCACCCTCAGCAAGCCGGGTCTGCGCACCTTCAAGGTCATCAACGACGGACCTGGAGTACACGCGCTGGATATCCTTCAGTTGGCCCCCGGCAAAACCGCGCAGGATGCGCAGAACTATCTCAGCGCGCCGAGCGGCCCGCCACCGTATATCCTGCTGGGCGGCATGGGCGGGCTTGCGCCCACCGCCCAGGGCTGGATCATCACCCAACTGCGGCCGGGCGACTATGTCGCGGCGTGTCTAGTGGTAGACCCGGTCACCCATCTCCCACACGCGGCGATGGGTATGCTGGCGGGCTTCACCGTCGCCTAGCCGCGACACGGAACGCGCCATGCCAGGGCGGAACGCGGGCTTGCCGGCAAGCTCGCGTTCCGCCCGTTGAATCACTCTGTTGCGGATCTCACACGATGATCCTGGCGGGGACTTTCACCAACCTGGCGTAATGAAGATCAACTTGGAACGCGGCGTCGCGGTTTCATCCCTCGGCACACCGCGACACCGCGCCGCGCCGCGGTACCACCCGCTCGATCTCGAAGGCCAGCAGCGAACGATACCACCGTATTCGCTCAACCCGGCCAGCGATCTCCACCACGCGGGCATCGCGCAGGATGCGGTACAGCTGAGCGGCGAGCCGCGGGGGGAACGCCACCGGGAGCCGCCCTGTCTCATCTTCGAGCACGATAAACCCCATCCCTTTCGCGGTAGGCGGA